>CAYZAF010000255.1:0-3638 GCA_964476435.1 uncultured Syntrophaceae bacterium | reverse complement strand
CGATGATATATACCATACAAGAGAGCCCCCTCAAGCGAGCGAAAGCGAGCGGTGGGGGCGCGGGGGCGGGAACTCTTGCCGGAATAAGGAGCGATACGCTTTTCTTAGAACGAGGCCTGCCACGAGGAGGTAACGGGTAATGCGCCCTTGGGGAACAGCATCGAAATGCTCCGGCCGTGTGTACGCTAGGCTATTTTTGCAGAAGGGCGTGGGGGCGGGCAAACTCTTGCCGAAATAAGGAGCGACTTGCTTTTCTTAGAGCGAGGTCACCCGTTTTCTATAACGACCAAAATCGCCGCTCAGGATGACAAACTCTCTGCAAATGCCCAATGTTGATTAGCAATGTTTCTCTTGACACAATCGGGGCCGTAATGGTTAAATGGATTTGTATAGGAAACATGTATAGCGCCCCCATCATCAAGAAAGGCATTGACATACTGCGGCTCATCGCCCGGACCGACGAGCCCCTCGGCGTAAGCGAGATCGCGAGGCGGCTGGCCATAGTGAAGAGCACTGCCCTCGGCATCCTCAAAGCCCTCGAGGAAGAGGGCTTTGTCGTGCAGGACCCGACGACGAAGAAATTCGTGCCGGGGAGCGCGCTCTACCAGTTCTCAACCGAGGCCTTGAGGAGCATGGAGCTCCCTGCCGTTGCAAAGCCCTTCCTCCAGAGGCTCGTCGAGAAAGTGGGCGAGACGGTCATCCTTGCGGTGCGCGATGACGACGACACGATCCGCGTCCTCGAGGTGGCGGAGCCGAAAAAGGAGCTGAAGATCACGGTGCCCGTGGGTACGAGGTTTCCCTTTTACACGAGCGGCCTCATGAAGGTCTTCTTCTCCCAGATGAAAGACGAGGAGATCATCCGGTACGTGGGAGAGCACCCTTTGCCAGAGTATACCGAGCACAGCGTGACAAGGATCGAGGACCTCCTCGGGCAGGTGGAGAAAGCGCGGCGGCAGGGATACGCGGTCGACATGGAGGAGTATCGCATGGGAATACGGGCCATCGCGGCCCTCGTATATCGGGGCTCAACGGCCCCCGCAGCCATATCCATCTTCGGACTGGCAGGCTCGATCGACGAGGGGCGTCTTTCGGGCATGATAGATCAGATGAAGCAGACTGCCCAGCTGATCAGCGCCAAGCTCACGCTCATGTCCCGGGGGGCGAAGGACCCCGAGGGGCCGCCGTCCGTTTGGAGATCGACGGGGCTCGATGGATACGGGTCGGGAAGGGGCGCGTGAGCCTATCGGACCATGGGCGTTTCGAAAAGTCCCTGGAGCGTTAAACTCTTTATCACTTGAAAGGAGGCAAGATGAGAAACAAGGAGCAGCTCAAGAAAATCGTGGGGAAGGAGAACGTGAGCGAGGCGAAGCAGGATCTCGCCAGATACTCGCGCGACTTTAGCCTGGTCCCCCCGGGAATGCCTGATCTCGTCGTATGGCCGAAGACTTCCGAAGAGGTATCGGGGGTGGTGAAATGGGCCAACGAGAACGACGTGCCCGTCATCCCGGTAAGCTCCGCGGTCCACTACTACGGGTGCAGCATCCCCAAGCAGGGTGGCATGATAGTCGACCTTACCAGGATGAACCAGGTCTTCGAAATCGACGACTACAACAGAAGGGTAAGGATCCAGCCGGGCGTCACGTGGAAACAGATCACCGGAGAGCTTGCCAAGAAGGGGATGAGGATCGTCATGCCCCTGGCGCCGCCTGCCAACCGTTCGGTCGTGGCCGACTTCCTGGAGAGGGAAGTGCCCACGAATACTGTCTACGACTACGGCGAGCCGACCCAGAGCTTTGAGCTGGTCTGGCCCACGGGAGAGCTCTTCAGGCTAGGCTCGGCGAGCGTGAACGGGTACCCCAACTCCGTGTCCAAGGGGGCCAACCCTTCGGGCCCTGGACTCGATTTCTACCGCTTCCTCCAGGGCGCCCAGGGCACGTTCGGCATCGTCACCTGGATGAACCTCAAGGTCGAGTTCGCCACGAAGATAGACAAGGTCTACTGCGCGGCAATCGAGGACCTCGCCCTTGCCCAGGAGTTCCTCTACAGGGTGCTGCCCCGCCGGATCGGCCAGGAAGTTGTCCTTTTGAACAACGTCGACCTTGCCGCGATCCTCGCTGAGGATTTCGACGCTGATTTCGAAAGATTGCGCGCCTTTCTGCCCTCCTGGTCCCTCATCATGGTCATAAGCGGCCTCTTGCGCCGGCCCGAGGAGAAGATCGCTTACGAAGAGAAGTTCCTCAAAGAGGTCATGGCGAAGGAGTTCCAGAAGATCAAGCTCGTCGACACCATCCCCGGCCAGCCGGGTGCAGGCAGGAAGCTCCTCAAGCTCCTCCGCGAGCCGTGGCCCACTGGCAAGCCTTACTGGAAGAATGCGTGGAGGGGAGGGGTTCAGAGCCTCTTCTTCATAGGAAAACCCGTTGATACGCCCCTCTACGTGGGTCTCGTGGCTGACCTCGCCGCCCAGTACGGCTATCCCATAGCAGACATCGGCATGTACATCCAGCCCATCGAGCACAACCGGGCCTGCCACGTGGAATTCAACTTCTTCCACGATCCTGACGACGAAGCGGAGAAGGCAGTGATAGGGGCCCTCTGGCGTGAGGCGGCGCAGGCTTTGATGAACGAGGGCGCCTTCTTCTCGAGGCCTTACGGGGATTTGGCCGCCATGGTGTACGACCGGGCAGCAAGCTACACGATGGCCCTTCGGCGGACAAAGAAGGTCTTCGACCCGAAGAACGTCATGAACCCCGGACAACTCTGCTTCTAAGGAGGATAAAGATGGCAAAAGATCGCTTCGATACGCCAAAAACGCCGGTCGCCCTCGACGTGACCGACCTTTCCAATTTCAGATACGACATGAGCCGCTGCATCAAGTGCAAGGGCTGCTACTGGGTGGAGCACACGTACATGCCGGGCGTCAGGTTCTCGACGAGATGTCCCAGCAACGTGTGGAACGATTTCGACTCTTACGGCGCCTTCGGCAAGATGAGGATCGGCACTGCAGTGGTCGAAGGCAAGCTGAAGTGGACTCCCAAGCTCCTCGAGATCATCTACGCAGACCCCCTGTGCGGCGCCTGCGACGTGGGCTGCAAGAGGAACCTCGACCTTGAGATCGAGCTCTCCCTCGAAGCCCTGAGAGTGAAGGCAGTGCAGGACGGCGCAGGTCCGATGCCAGCCCACAGGAAGATCGCGCAGAACATCGCGAAGCAGCATAACCAGTTCGGCGCTCCCCACGCCAACAGGAAGAAATGGATCACGAAGGACGTGAAGGTCGCCGCGAAGGCTGACACCCTCTATTTCGTGGGCTGCTCCGCTTCCTACAGGAACCCTGAGATCGCGCGCGCCACGGCAAAGATACTCAACGGTTCGGGCACTCCCTTCATGCTCATGCCCGATGAGTCGTGCTGCGGCAATACCCTTTACTCGGTGGGCATGATCAAGGAAGCTACCAAGCTCGCCAAGCGGAATATAGACATGGTCAAGGCGACCGGTGCTCGTAGGGTCGTCCTCTCGTGCGCCGAGGGCTACAGGATGTGGAAAGTCGACTATCCCAAGATGCTCAACATCGCCACGAAGGACTTGGGCTTCGAGGTCATCCACCTCATCGAGTACGCGGACGAGGCCTTGAAAAACGGCGC
>CAYZAF010000254.1:0-11714 GCA_964476435.1 uncultured Syntrophaceae bacterium | reverse complement strand
CCGTGCGCCCCTGGCCTTGGGCAGCCCTCTATCAGTTTTGCTCCCTTGCTCTCGAAATCCCGGATACTCGACTCGAGATCATCCACCTCGAAGCAGAAGTGGTTGATTGCTCCCTCGACGCTCTCGACGAGCCGTATCATAGGATCATCCTTCTTGGCCACCCGGGTGAAATCGATGATCTCGATGCTCGTCTCCCCCACGGCGAGGAAGCCAGCCTTAATCCCAATCTCTTTATCCTCCTTGATCTCGGTGCACTGAAATCCGAATCCTTGAAACTTTTGGATAGCCCTTTCAAGGTTATTTACGAGGACGCCGATGTGCTCGATCTTCTTTATCATGGAATTGCGCTCTCCTTTTCCTCAATATCGCTTCTTTCCCCGGTCCGTTCAGATCATTCGATCCCTACCCTCCCAGTACTTCTTCTTTACGGTTTTCTTGTCCACTTTTCCATAAATCGTTTTCGGCAGCGCGTCGCAAAATTCGACTCTCTTGGGCCTCTGATACGCCGCGAGCTTGTCTCTGCAAAACGCGAGCAATTCCGACTCGCTGACTTCTTCTCCACGCACCTTTACCACGATGGCCAACACCATCTCGCCCCATTTCTCGTCGGGAATCCCTACGACCATGGCTTCTGAAACAGCCCGATGTTGGGAGAGAACATTCTCGATCTCCACCGAGAATACGCTCATTCCTCCGGTAATTATCACGTCGTTTTTTCTGTCGACCAAGTAGACGTACTCCTCTGAGTCCATGTAGCCGAGATCTCCCGTATGGACCCATCCATCCACGATGGTTTTTCTCGTCTCTTCCTCCTTGCGCCAGTACCCCCTCATCATATGGGGACCCCTCGCAATTACCTCTCCGACAGTCCCTATCTCCACTTCCCTGTTGTTTTCATCGACAATCTTCATCTGACACACCATTACCGGTCTCCCGCAAGATTTCAGCCTGTCAGTCTGGCCACGTCGTATTGCTTCGACGTGGTCTTTTTTTGAGAGGATGGTCCCCTGGGTGGCAATCTCCATTTGAGCGAATCCCTGCATGAATATGGGACCCATTTCCGAGACCGCCTCCTGCAAGCGGCGCGGGGAGATTGGCGCCGCGCCGTAGAGAATAGTCTTGAGACTGGAAAGATCGTAATCCTTTCTTTTCGGATGGTCGAGAATAGTATAGATCATGGTAGGCACCATGAACGTCCAGCTGATCTTTTCCTCTTGAACGAGGCGAAAGAATTCCTCGGGATTGAACCCGTTGGTCACCACTATCCTCCCTCCCATGAGGAGCGCAGGGAGAAGGTTGAAGCCGGTGGCGTGGGGGAGGGGAGCTGAAAGGATTACCACTTCGTCTTCCCGCACGTGGTTTTCCACCAACTGGCTGTATGCGATGCTCAAATAAGACTTATGGGTATGCATCACCCCCTTGGCGAGGCCCGTAGTGCCGCCCGTATACATAATGGCAATCAGATCATCGGGAGCTACGTCAATACTTGGGTTCGAAGAGGGCGAGCTGTCCAGCAATCGGTAAAGACCCGTGACGCCCTGGGAGAGAATCTTCTCGTCCTCCGTGATGCATATCACGTGTTTCACAAAATCGAATTCTTTCAATAACGATCCGGCCCTATTGTAGAAAACCTCGTCCAGGACAATGGTGTTCGCCTCGGAATCTCTTATCCGATAGTCGATATCTCTCATGCTTACCATGACATCCAGAGGCACCTTCACCAGACCGATCTTTGCCGCAGCAAAATCGGTATATATGTACTCGATGCAGTTGGCGGTCATGATGACGATCCGCTCGCCTTTCTTCAAGCCCAGCGAGAGAAGACCGTTGGCAAGCTTATTGACCGATGCCTCGACCTGCTCGTGCGTGTATTGCCGGCCCTCGACAGTGAACGCTACCTGGTGCCTGTATCTTCTGAATACCCTATCCAGAATCGTGCCCGCGTTAACTTCCAGCATCTCAACCTCTCCTTATGTCGCATGGCTCCAGACCCTTTTCCAAACCACGCCTTTCCGACGGAAGGCAGGGCCTCCGAACTAAAAGCCGGCGCCGGGTAAGCTCTCGAATCCCTGCGGCAATGCTTAGCCGGACGTTATGCTCAGCACCTGTCCCCCGTCTACCGCAATTATCTGACCCGTTATGTGTTTTGCCTGGTCAGAAACGAGAAAAAGGGACGCATAGGCGACATCCCAGGGCTCACCCATCTTTCCAAGGGGAATGCTCTTATTTCTGTGCTCCCGCATTGCGGCGATGTCTCCGCCATAGATTCCTGCGAGGTCTTGGTAGATCATGGGGGTATCGATCATCCCCGGCATGATCGCATTCACCCTGATCCCTTTGCCTGCCAATTGCACAGCCAAGGAGCGGGTGAGGCTGTTCACCGCTGCTTTGGAGACCGAGTAGAGCCATATGGGCGAGAAAGAGTACTGAACGGCGCCGAGGGCGGATATGTTGAGAATCGCACCCTTCCCCCGGCTCACCATATAGGGAACAACGGCCCTGCATGTCTGGAACATGCTTTTTACGTTCACGTTCATCACCCGGTCCCAATCTTCTTCGTCCACCTCGAGTAACCCGCCCAACTTCCCGAGGACGCCCACATTGTTGTGCAGAATGTCGATTCCGCCGTATGTCTTCGCGCATTGTTCGGCCATGTCTCTGCAATCTTCGAACTGCGTGACGTCTGCCTGGAAAGCAGAGCATATGCCGCCCTCTTTCGTTATGGCGAGCCTTGTCTCTTCCGCTGCGTCGCGGTTGAGATCGATTGCCATTACGGACGCCCCTTCACGGGCGTAGACAATGGCAGCGGCCCTGCCGTTCCCTATTGGGGGCCGATCCGGAGGGCCGGCAACGGAGCCGGCCCCGGTAACGATCACTGTTTTTCCCCTCAGTTGGTCTCCCATGGGTGCTCCCCGAAAGCCGCTCACTTGAGAAAATAAGGCACCAACTGTCCGTTCTTCATCTTCACGTGAACGTTGTCCACGGGAAGAATCGGCATGATCTCAAGATTAGGGCCGACTTTTGCCATGAAGTTGGGGTAGTTAGCGATGCCTGCCACGATCCCTGGCTCGGAGGGAAAGAAAAGGCGTCCGCGCACCGTGTCGACCTTCACGTCTTTGATTGCCTTGTAAAGTGCATCCGGTCTGAAGTCGCTCGTCCCTTTGAGGGCTGCCAGCACGATCTGCATGTCGGAGTAGCCCGCCCCTGCGAACACGCCGGGCAATTCATTGTATTTCTGTTTATAAGCCTCAACGAACTCCTTGTTGCCGGGAGTATTCGCGTTGTAAAGGTACGCGGTGCCGAACACCGTTCCTACGGCTGCCTGGCCAAGGTGCTGGAGCATGCCCGGGGTGGCCGTTACCCCTCCGTCTTCCGGCTGCACGAGGGGCATCTTGAGGTGGAGCTCCTTATACTGCGGAAAGGCCGCGAAACAGTCGCCCGGTGTGCCCCAGTAGGCAATGAAATCAGCCTGCTTCAGGGCGGTAAAGTACGGGATCATGTTGCTCGTTCCTTCCGGGTAGAAGTTTTCCTGGATCATCTTCCCTCCCCTTTCCTCGAATCCCCGCTTGAAGGCCTCGAGGAACTGACGAGGGCCGACGAAATCAGCCACGAGGGCGACGGCCGTCTTATAGCCGAGCACGTCGTGGGCATAGACGCCCGGACCATAAGCTGCTTCCATGGCGATGCCTTGGGGAGCGAATGCTCCCTTCTGCGTGGCTATGCCGTTTTCGTTCACCATAATCCCCATCCAAGGCACGCCCGCTTTCTCCGCGTACGAGGTGAGGGCCAGTTGGCCTCCGCTTAGGATAGGCCCGATTATCAGCGAGACTTTGTCGGTCTCTATCAGCTTCCTCCCCTTGTCCATCGCGAGGCTGGCGTCGCCCCCCGAATCTTCCATGAGGAGCTCGATCTTCTTTCCCGCGATCATCCCGCCGGCTTTCTCAACTGCGAGGTGCATGCCCTTCTGGACATCGACTCCACCTGGCCCGACCGGTCCGGTGAGCTCCATGACCACCCCGATCTTCACGGTCGAAGGGCCTTTCTCCTCTGCAAACGCGCCTGTCCCCAATGCCGCTGTGAGCGCTGCACACAACAAAACTGCACAAAACAGGCTGAACCACCTCATAGTGCACCCCCTTGCATGATATGATAACGACATAATGTGATAATGATTGGATAGGCGGGCATAAGATCCACGCTGTCCGCCTTCCCCGATCCTCCTTAAGCAGGGCGGCTGGAGCGCCGCCGACGCGACCCAAAGAAGCCTTGGCCGCATAACCGGACCAATCGGCCAAAGATCATAGATGCGCCAGTACGTCTTCCGTGGTCGGCGTCAGAACGAAGTTGGGAAAAATATCGCCCATGATCACCTCGTGAGCCCTTGCGTTGGGCGAGATGGAGGCATCATTCGGCACAATGGTCGAGTAGCCCATTTCCACTGCCTGTAGGGTCGTGGCGAGCACTGCAATGTCCGTTGCCACGCCTGACAAGACAAGAGTTTCAACGCCATACTCCCTTAGCAACTGTCCAAGGTTGGAGCTGGAGAAGGCGCCAAGGGGCCAGTTGCTTATTACTGACTCGCCAGGCTGAGGCGCGAGCTGGGGAATGACCTCTATCTTTGTGGTACCCGCGGGATTTGATCTCACCGACGCTATGCGACCCCAGAATGCGCCGTAAGCCGGAAGGGGAGCTGCCTTCGGCACGACGGCGAGGACAAAGATTATCGGCAGCTTCTTCTTGCGGAAGCCCTCGATCAATGCCTGCTGGCGGGGAACTATCCCGGCTTTATTTATCGCTTCAACCACGGGGCGGAATTCAGAGTTGCCCTCCTTGCCTATGACGTCGCTCTGCATATGTATGATGACCAAAGCCGGCTTGCCTTTCATTTCCCAGCTGCCCATTCTGCTCTCCTCTCATGTTTGATCGACTCTGAGTATCTTTTCGAAATCTCCTGCTCCTCTTCCCCCCGGACGGCCCTGTCCTTCCGTCACGAAAGATCAGATCCTTCTCCCAATCAAATACCCTTCATGTATTGCGTCATAGATCATGCGGGGGCTCACGCAATCCCCGACAGCATAAACCTCAAGGCTCGTCTCCTTTTCGAGTTGTTCCTTGAAGGAAGGCCGGGGGACAAAACCGGAGGCGATGACTACGCTGTCAGCCGCGATGGCAAGCCTTGCGCCGTCTCTATCGACGACTATCGCTCCATCATCCTCCACCCTCTCCAGCCGTCTGCCCGTGTAGACGGTTACCTTGCGTCCGGCCAGCATCTCTTGATATGCAGCTCGCTGGATCGACATGACCCCTGTCATGAAGTCGTCCTGCCTCGTCGTAAGAATGACTTCCTTGTCTTGCTCAGCCAGGAACAGCCCGACCTCCACTCCGATAACGCCTCCCCCGACGACATGCACCCGCTGCCCAACGCGCGCCTTTCCCTGAAGCACTTCCAGGGCCCCGGTGACGAGAGGCTTTTCGATGCCGGGGACGTCAAGCTTCTTGACGTCAGCTCCGATTGCCGCAATCACCGCGTGGAAGTGACCATTCTTGACTATTTCTACGGTTGCTTCCTCCTCGATCACCTTGACCCCAAGCTTCTTCATCTGCGCAACATAGTAGCTTATCAGTCGCCTGAGGTCGGCCTTGAATTCAGGGACCGAAGCCTCGATCAACGCACCCCCTAATCGACGCTTCTCGTAGAGGGTCACCCGGTGGCCGCGCAGAGCGCAAACTCTCGCAGCCTCCATCCCTCCGGGACCGCCGCCAACCACGGCGATCTCCTTGGGGCGCACGGCCGGAGCCAACGCAAGACTCGCTTCCCTGGCCAAGGCTGGATTGACCGTGCACCGTATGGCCCTAAGTTGGAGATTAGATCTGTCCTGACAACCATCTACGCAACGAATGCAGGGCGTTATGTCCTCTGGTCTTCCTTCCCTTGCCTTTTGCGGCCAAAGAGGGTCGGCGAACAAAGGCCTGGCCAGGGAGACAAAATCAGCCTTGCCGCTTTTTATTATCTCCTCAGCCAGCTCAGGGGTAGTTATGGAACCCGAGGCAATCACCGGAATGTGAACTACTTTCCTGACAGCTTCGGCTGACGCAACATGGCACCCTTGAGGAATGCACATGGGGCTGCACGTGTGGACCAGCCGGGCGTGACTGCCGCCGGATATGTGGAGCACGTCCACGCCAATTGCCTCAAGCGTTTTGACTGCCTCCAGGGTCTCCTCAAGCACCACGCCCCCTGGCTCGTAGTCGATCGCGCTCAGTCTGACGCTGAGCGGGAAGTCCGCCCCTGTTTTCCTTTTGACCTCCTTCACAAGCTCGACGAGGAACCTCATCCGGTTGTGCAGAGAACCGCCGTACATGTCATTCCGCATGTTTCTCGCCCGGGAGAGGAACTGGTGCGGCAAGGCGCCATGGGCCGAGTGTAACTCAAGCATGTCAAAACCGGCTGTCTGTACCAGCTTGGCTGCGTCGCCGGTAGCAGCGATGATCTCCTGGATGTCTTCAATGGTAAGCTCTTGAGGCATTGGGCCGCGGCTGCCCCCGGTGTCGTGAAACCAGTGTGCGTACTCTTGCTCCTCCCATGCAATGCGCGAAGGGACCTTTTGAGGAAAACTTGTCCCAAAGGGAATAAGCTGCAATGCCGACTTAGCTCCATTGTCGCAAATTGCCTGGGCGAGCAAAGACAGGCCGGGGATGTATTCGATGCCGGCTGCGCAGAGCAAGGGAATGCCTACGTTGCCCTTTACTCCCTGCGTGCCCTCGACTATTACCAATCCGCTGCCGCCGCTCGCTGTTTCCTCGTAAAACCTGATGAGTATGTCGGTAACCGACCCATCGGGGTTGCCCATGCATAAAAAGGTCGGGGCTTTGACGATCCGGTTGTCAATCTCCAATCGCCCTATCTTCGCAGGCTCAAACAATCGCGAAAAAATACTTTTCATTATTTCCCCTCTTTAAGCACAACCGATGAAGGGTTCGTTCCAGTACCCTCTTTTTGCCGGACCCCTCCACGGCAAAACGTTGATCAACGCAACCATAGTGGCGAGTCAAATTTCGCCGATTATGCAATAAGGGCTTGCGATTGTCAAGAGATATTTGATCGGAGACAGGACGGATTTGTCCCCATCATCGTAATTCCCGATAAATTCCCCCTATCGGAGGCGGTGCCGTATCGAGGGAGAACAAGTCGCTGCAGGCAAACAGGGACTTGATCTCTGTTATTATTTCTGTATAGTATTCTTGCGCTCGTCTGACGAGGGGCGCCATGCGTGATCCCCTTGGGGTAGACGACGCGCGCTTGCGTCATTCCGGCTTCCCTTTGCAGCCTCTGTGAGCGTTCAGTCCCAAGAAGACAGCCTCTTTTAGCATGCGCTCACAGCAATAGCCGCCCTTTCGGGTAAAGGTGTCGCCCAACGTGAGCGCGAAAGGAGATGTGTTCATGGCCGAAGAGATAGGAAAAAAGAGAATTCCGGTGTTGCCGGGGTTGATCCATGAGGCGGTCGGGCCGGGAGAAAGGCCGTACCTGATCGGCGGCAAGTGCAAGACATGCGGAAAAGTATGCTTCCCCAAAGCATATGTTTGCAGCGTCTGCATGACCGCGGACAGCATGGAGGAAGTTCCTCTCAGCACGAGGGGCTTTATCGATACTTTCACGGTGATTCACGTGGCGCCCCTGGGGTTCAAGGCGCCGTACGTTCAGGCATTTATAAACCTGCCGGAAGGGGTGCGCATTTTCTCATTGATAACCGGGTGCGACCCCTTGCACAACGATCTCAAAGATGGCTCGGAAGTGGAGCTTGTGATCGAAAAGATAAGAGAGGATGAAAAGGGAAACGACTTGATAGGCTATAAATTCCGGCCTGTGGAGAAATGACGGAGGCGAGTATGAGAGAGGTGGTTGTTTTAGGCGTAGGCATGCATCCCTTCGGCAGGCATCCTGATAAAGGCCTCGCTGATTTGGCTCATGTGGCGTGCTGGAAAGCGTTGAAAGACGCCAACGTCCCTGCAAAGGATGTGCAGGTTGCATATCTGGCCAACTCCATAGGAGGCCTCATCACCGGCCAGGAGGGGATTCGGGCCCAGACCGTGCTTGGCCCCAACGGCTTCGGGGGAATCCCCATGGTGAATGTGGAGAACGCCTGTGCCAGTGCCTCTACCGCATTCAGAGGCGTCTGGCTGGAGATAGCTTCCGGGTTATACGACGTAGGTCTTGCAATCGGGGTCGAAAAGATGCACCTTGACGACAGGTCTCGCACCATATCGGCCCTCATATCCATTTCGCAGATCGAACTCTCGAAGCTGGGCATGCAGTTTGCCGGCGAGGCGGCCATGCGGTGCAAAAGATACATGAGGAGATATGGGGGGACAAAGGAAGACCTGGCGCTGGTGGCGGTGAAAAATAGCTACAACGGCTCTCTCAACCCCTACGCGTTTCACAGAAAGCCGTACACCCTCGAGGAGGTTTTAAATTCGCCGCTCATTGCCGATCCCCTGCATCTTTTTATGACGTCTTCCATTGCTGACGGCGCGGCAGCGGCGATTCTCTGCGCCCGGGACGCAGTCAAGAGATACGAAACGAAACGCCCCGTAATCGTGGCCGGTTGCGCCCTCATGTCCGGCCGGTTCCGCGAGGCGGACCCCCTCGACACAGACGTGGAAAGCACCATCACGCTGACGGCAAAAGAGGCTTACAGGCAGGCGGGCATGGAACCGAAGGATGTAGACGTGGCAGAGGTTCACGACGCCATGTCGCCTATCGAGCTCGTATCTACGGAAGACCTGGGTTTCTGCGGAAAAGGCGAAGCCATACGGTATCTCAAGGAGGGGAGGACAAAAATCACCGGGGACATCCCCATCAACACGAGCGGGGGCCTCTGTTCAAGAGGCCATCCGGTGGGAGCAACGGGGATCGCCCAGATCGCGGAAATCGTATGGCAGCTGCGAGGCGAGGCGGGAGACCGTCAGGTGAAGGACGCGTTGGTCGGAATGTGCGAGGATTCCGGGGGCGTATTGGTCAATGGCGACAATGCGGCCTTCACGAACGTGATTCTGAAAAGATAGCGGTTCCGGCAGGGCCTGATCTCGCTTCCATCTCTTCAGGTTGCACCGACTTTACGGCATAGGCTGGAAGTCAACCCTCCTCTCCTTTGCCCAGCAAGATTCGTCCTTCCCCTCGCAGCGTGGCCTCGCATCTCCGTAGCTGACCGTCTTGAGAAGCGCCGCGTCGACCCCGAGCCCGACAAGGCACTTCTTGGTCGCATCTGCCCTGCTCTGGCCCAGGACAAGGTTGTATTCTCCCGACGCCCTCGGGTCGCAGTTTCCCTGGATCATGACCTTCCTGCCAGGGTTCTCCTTGAACCATTCGAGGTTTTCCTTCAGGGTCGTTTCGGCATCAGGCCTGATGACGGATTTGTTGAGATCGAAATAGATCGGCCGGAGAACGGCTGCCTGAGCAGGTTGTGCCTCCGCAGCCGGAGAAGGCGCTGCCGGCGCGCGAGGAGGGGGTGCAGCAGAGCGAGGAGGGGAAGGTGGAGGAGGAAGAGGTGCGGGCCTCCCGTAGTAGGGGTAATAGGGATAGTAATAGTGCGGACTGGGATAGTAGTAATACGGGCCAGGATAGTAATAGTAGGTCGATCCGTAGCGATAGTAGACGGGCGGTGCGGGGGCTGTGGGGACGATTGCGCAGCTTGCCAGGACCACAGATGCAAGGAAAACAAGGAGGATCTTCATCGCCCCTCTCTCGTAACGGTTTGCCAATGGAAAGCCATGACCAATCGCGGCCGTGCCCTCCTTACGTGCAACGGTCTAGCAACAAGTATGCCACGATGGCGGCCTCCCGCAAGGCCTGAAAACACCGCTATTTTGACCTGTGGGCAGGGAAGGCTTCGACATAACTGTCGAATACCTCGCCTAGGGCTCCCAATAAAGACGCGCCGAAGCCTCACCTGCCTTCCTAAAATGCTTTTCTCCCCTACCAGCTGGTAGGCGCCATCTTGATCGTCCACACCTTCGGCAGCGCCGGGAACACGGGCATTCTTTGGCCGTTCCACCACTGGAGACCAAGGAGGGGCTTGTAGCACAGACCCTGTGCGTTGAATTTGACGTCGCCCATCATAGTGTCCTTGAACTCCCCGCCGAAGATGGCGTCCCTCACCTTGGCAGATTCGAAGGACCCTGCCCTCTCGATGGCCATGGCAAGGATCTGGGGGTTGGCATAGGAGAGGCCGATGCTCACTGAGTCTCTGCCGAACTGCTTCCTGAACTTCTCGCCCAGTTCCTTTGCCCCGGGATAGGGGAGCGTCTCCGCCCAGAAACCGTCATGGATGACGTAGTCCGCGTCCCTGCCCATGGCCTTGATAAACTCCGTGGGCCACAAGCCCCTCCATCCGTGGGTGTAGGGGAAACGCACGTTTTGCTCCTTCATCTGGCGCAGGAGCGTGATGCCGTCAGTAGGGGAACCGAGCCACAGGAGAGCATCAACGCCCGCAGCCTTCCACTTGAGGATGAAGCTGGAGAAGTCCTTGGTCCCCTGCGGGTAGGGCTCATCGACGGCGAAGGTGTAGCCGTACTGCTTGGCAAAGCCCCTGATGCCGTCCCCCAGACCCTGGCCGTCCTGGTTGTCCGTGACCATCAGGGCAGGCTTTTTCGGTCTCTGCTCCTTTGGCAGCCCTTCCCAGATGAGGAACGGGGCATGGCCCGCCTCGAAGGCGCTCGTGAACATGTCGGATGTCCACTTGAAATGCTGTTTCTCCACGAGGTCGAGCCAGCTGGTGACGATGCCGAAGTAGACTTTGTACTTCTCACACACCGTGGCCGCACCGAGGTTGATCCGGGTGACGTTGCTTGAGAGGGCAAGGTCGATCTTGTCGACCCTGATAAGCCTCTCCATGGCAGCCGACCCTCCGTCGTCCATACTCTTGTCATCGGCGAAGATGAGCTTGATCGGTATGCTCTTGTTGTACTCCTTGACGAAGACGCCGCCCTTCCCGTTGATATCGGCGACCGACTGCTCGTAGGCCCACTTCTGCTCCGCCCCGGTCATGGCGTTCATGCCGGTCAGAGAGTTTATCGCGCCGACGACGATTTCCTTCGGTGCGGGGGCAGCGGTTGCTTTACCGAAGGCTGCGAGACAGATTGCGAGCAGAAGAAAAATGAGCCCTAGCGACTTAAGCGATCTCTTTCCTGACATCTTATCCCCCTTTAGTCTTATTTACTACGGTCCCCCTTCGTCCCTCCACCTGTGCTCTCATTGCTCCTGCTATCTTCTCAAAAGTCTGCTGCCTACGTCAAGTGCCGCCGGTGCAGACATAAGGCTAGTGTAACGTCACACGTGTCATGTCGCTCTAGCGCTATGTTCTAAGGGCGCGTCACCCGTTACCTCTTCGTGATAGGCCTCGTCATAAGAAAAGCTAATGCTCCTTATTTCGTCAAGAGTTCCCCCCATCCCCCACCGCTTTCGCTTACGCTTCGCTCCGGGGGCTCTCTACCTTGACGAAAACGTCGCTAGCGTTCCGACCACAGGAAGGCGGGGCACCCGCGGGTGAGGGGCATTCCACTTCCGCGGGTCGCATTGCACGAGTCGCCAACGGGTAACACGCCCTTAGCTCAATGTTATGTGGTGTAAAAGAGACAAAGCGACCGGAGTTCCTCATGGACACACAGGTGGTGTCTTGCCGTCCACGGAAGGCTGTTCCTTCTCGATTCGCATCGCC
>CAYZAF010000253.1:0-2535 GCA_964476435.1 uncultured Syntrophaceae bacterium | reverse complement strand
ATCTCCGCGGAGCTTTTCACCATCTTCAACTCGTGAACTATGTTTGACCGCGTGAAAGTCACTTCGGGAAGTTCCTGGACAAGCTTCTTGTGCACAGGCACAGGCAGGAAGTCCCCTTCGATGCCTATGCTGCCTTTGTCGATGCTCAATTCCCTGATCACCTGAGCAACGGAGGAGGCATAGGGCTCGCTCTCAATCACCCAGCCTCCCCTCAAGGGGAGGGTACGCCTGTCCTTGATCCATCCCCCTCTACTGTATACGCCTATGGGCTCGCCCTTTACAGGGATGACGACGTAGCCGTACTGGAGCGCTGCGTACGCGTTGGAGACATACCGGAACGATCCCCGGCGCTCGAGCTGGCCGTCGCTCACGACCACGAGGCCGTCAAGACCATCTTTCTCGAGCTCACGCTGAATACTCGACCATCTTCTGTCCCGTTCCTTCAGAACGGCATCTTCAGAAAGAACCATGCTAATCCTCCTAAGAACTCCTTTTGTAATGATGGCTACTCCACCACTATCGTGCCCACCCCCGGCGCCGCGTATTGCTTGACCATCTCATCGTCAAGCTCCACGCCGAGCCCTGGTCCCTTGGGGGGATAGAGGTATCCTTTCTCTATCCTGCCGCTCATTTCCTTGAGTATGTCGGTCTTAATGTCTTTTGTCTCCGTCCCACCGTGCAGATAGAAGATGAGACTCAGCTCGTCGAGGAATCTGTCCCCTTTCAGGCGCGAAGCCGCAAGCTGCGCGCCTGCCGCGTGCTCGATCCCTGTTCCCAGGGCGCATATCTGATAGTCGAGGTCCGATGCCTCTATAAGGGTCGAAAGCTTTGATGCCCTCCGAATCCCACCAACCTTGCCCATGAGCAGGTGAAAGCTGTCCGCGGCCCTTCGCTGTGTAAGCTCGCGAACATCGACGACAGAGCGGCACGTCCGGTCGGCGACAAGGGGGATCCTCGTCCCGGCTTTTACGTCCAGAAGGGCTTCGATATTATCTGGTGGCGCCGGATCTTCGGCATAGTCGATGCCGTATTCTTCAAATTGTTTGATGAGGCGTATTGCGTCAAAGGGTGCGTAGACACCTGCCATGTCGACTGAGAGGCGGATGTCCGGACCGATTGCCTCGCGGACAGTCTTGAACCGCTTAAGCGCCAATTTCGGATCGGGACCAACATGCATCTTGATACCGTGGAATCCGGCGTTTATGTATTTCTTGGCAGCTTCAGCCTGTACCTCGGGTTCGTCCATCATGACGATAAATTCCAGAGGAATCTTCTCTCTACTGAGTCCACCGAGCAGCTGATAGACGGGGAGGTTGAGTATCTTCCCTTTCAGGTCGTAGAGTGCATAGTCGATGTGCGCCAGGACATGTAAGTTTCCGGCAAGGATCCATTCGACCTGTTTCAGCACGAGGTCGATGTTGAGCGGGTCCTGTCCCATCAGCGCGTGAGACGCCACCTCCTTCATGAGGGCCATTGCGCTTTCTCGGGTCTGCCCCGAGCCTCTGGTGAAGCCTTGGCTATTGCCGATTCCCTGGACACCCCCATCGGTCGACACCCTTACTACGACGAAATTGCCGGGAACCACCGCGCCGTAGGAGACGCGAAAAGGCATTTGAAACGGAATATCCAAGGGGATTATTTCGATCTTGTTGATTTTCATTGCCTAGCCTCCGATGAGTTCGTTCTATTTTTGCGTTCTTTTTCCCACGAGCACCGGGCTCCTGCCGCGGGTGAGAAATCTCAGAAGCGCCTTTTCATTCACGTCGATGCCGAGACCGGGACCTGGAGGCGCTTGCGCGAAGCCTCTTTCGACCTTGGGCCCCCCGATTACCACATCTTCAACCGCCACGGGCTTTGCCTCGGAAGCCGGGTAGACCGCGAGCAGTATGTTTCCGGCGCACACTCTCGCAACAGGAAACATGGCCTTTGTCGAAGCGGAAAAATGAGCGAGAGCCGCCCACCCGACCCCAATGCTCATCTGCGCCGACTGCAACGCCCATAGCCCCGCAGCGTCAATCATGCCGGCCGCCTGCTTCCCCTTGTAAATGCCGCCTAAGCGATCAACCTTGAAGTTGAAAAAATCAGCTGCATCCATCCTTATTACCCGCATCATGTCCTCTATCTTGAGGGCGCACTCGCAGGCGCCAACGGGAATAGCCACATTCTTCTTTACGGCCGCCAGGCCCTCAAGGTCGTCATAATCGACCGGCTGCTCAAGGAATACAGGCGAAAACTCTTCGACTCGTTTCCCGAATTGGATGGCCTCCTTCACCTCTAAAGATCCGTTGCAATCGAGGAGGAAGTAGTGATCGGGTCCCACAGCTCTCCGAATGGCCTCGACTCGCTTGACGTCCTTCAGGTATTCCAAACCGACCTTTACCTTGAACAGCCGAGGCGCCGGGTCGAGCCCCTCCAAGAACTTCTTTGCCTGCTCGGCCATCACCTCAGGCGTATTTATTCCGATAACACCGGCCTGCGTGGGAAACTTATCCGCGTAGCATCCGCCGATAAGCTGGTACACGGGCACGTTCAGGG
>CAYZAF010000252.1:0-10072 GCA_964476435.1 uncultured Syntrophaceae bacterium | reverse complement strand
TTCTTTCAACGGTAACACGCCCTTATCATGATGCCATCGGGTGTGTAAGACACAAAATTCCCGTCCGCGGAAGGCTACTCCTTCCCGATTCGCATCGCGGGAGGGGCTGGGGTACCCGTCACGAAAAGACGAGCGAGTTGGTACCGGAAGGCAAGCCCCGCACCTTCTCTCGTGCGGGGCTTCTCCCTAATCCACGCGACTGATTCCGAGGGATAGCCTTCTAGTAGGGCGTTCTTGTTTGCGGAGGATCACACGACAACACTAAAGGGCAGGAACCCGCGGCCACCACCCTTACGGGGCCGCGGGTGGTTCCGCAATCGAGCGTGAGCGAGTCTTGCGTCTAGACGGGTCAGCACCGGAAGCGCCTAGCGAATCGGAAGGAATAGCCCTCCAAACGGACGGGTGCTCTTGAACCTTCGTCACTTCTGCTTCTCCCCCTGTACAGCCCTCTGCTGGATGCGCATCTTGCTCAGGAGGGCACTGTAGGACTCCTGCTTCATCACGCGGGAAAAGGACGTGCGGTAGTTCCCCACGATGCTAACCCCGTCAATGGTCACATCGCCCACGAGCCACCCCTTGCCCTGACCCAGGACGAGGTAATCCACGGGGATGCTGTCGTCGAGCCGGCGGATGATGGTCCTCACCGTCACCCCGCCCCGCCCCCCTTCCTGGCCGCGATACTCGATCTTCTCTTTTTTCAGGAAGTCGAGAACGAGGCGGGAGTACGAGTCCAGAAAAAGGTCCTGGAAGATGGACGCGAATTCGGAACGCTGGCCCTGGTCCAGGGCGTCCCACTGCGCTGGCCCCAGGGCGCTTTTGGCCATGCCCTGAATATCGAAGTTCTTCTTGATCACCTTCTTGATAAGCAGCCTCCTCGTCTCCCTCGCGTCCTGGCCCGCCGGCTTCTGATCGCTCTGTATGGCCATTGCCTCTTCCAGTATGGCGCGGATGAATGCGGTAGGCTCTTCAGTCTGACCGAAGGCGAGATGGACGGAGAGGAAGGGCAAAATCAGGATGAGCGCAACGCCGATCGTCTTTTTCATGGTCTCCCCTCGCCCCTTTTCATGGATACCTCCGTTTCTTCAGTCCCTGGCCGCTCCCTTTCGTCCCGGTCCTTTCGCTCACCGGATAAAAGATAAAGCAAAGCCGGAAGCACTAACACCGCGGCAGCGAGCACGGCCAGGCTGCCGAGGGTGGTGAGAAGACCGAGGCTGTGAATGCCCTGATGGCGCGATATCATGAGACTTGCAAACCCTACGGTCGTGGAGAAGCCCGCAAGCAATACGCCCAGGCCTGTACTCACCGGGAGGGGCCCCTGCCTTGACCCGGCCGTTCTCTGCCGCCATCGCTGGACGATGATGACGCCGTATTCCACGCCCGCGCCCACGACGAGGGGCAGAAAGATGGTGTTGGCGAGATTGAGATCGACCCCGAAGAGATGCATGAGACCGAAGGTCCAGAGGGCCCCGACCACGAGGGGCGAGATGGCCGAGAGCGCCAGGGGCACGCTGCGGAATGCGAGGACAAGGAATGCGAAGATGCATATCAGGGCGTAGAGGGCAGCCCTGATCGACGAGTCGCGGAACTGCTTCGTGAATACGGAGAGGGTCACGGGATCGCCGGTGGCGTCCGGGTCTACGGACCTCAAGTCCCGGACAAAGGCGCCGAGGAAGTGGGGATCCCATATGTCGGATGCAGGGAAGACGCGTATGGGAAAGAGGCTATTGGCCCCGACGAAGCGCTCCCGCAGAGGCCTAGGAAGGTCGGAGACCTGGAGAGGGCGGCCATCCATGTTCTCCCGCAAGAGGGAGAGCTTGTCATTGAGGTCCCCCATCATGGCTGCCTGGAATTGCTTGAGGCGGGCCAGAAGCACGCCTTTCTCCTGGGACCCGAACGCCCTTTCGATCCCGTCGATAAGAAAGCGGACCTCCCTCATCTGAGCTTCGAGGGGCCTCGTTGCACCCCAAGCGCCTGCTTCTGTCTCCTCCATCTTGAACCTGATCCGCGTGAAGGCGGATTCTACACGCCGAACATCGACGGGGCTGGACGTATCGAAGGCGGCGGGGGCTCCCGCAAGGAGGGGCTTCATCCGGCCCAGGATGGAGCGCTTGAGGTCCTGATCCTCGGGGAGAAAGCTCTCCACGCTCTGCACCTCGGATACGGTGGGCAGTTTCTTGGCAGCCCTTGTCTTCGCAGCCACCTCGGCGAGGGAGTGGGCAAAGAGCACGCCGTAGATGCTCGGGTGCTTCGATCCCTTGATAAGCTTCGTCTCCCACAGGACCGACTCGGCGTTCTTCGACTGGAGGTGGAGCATATCGAGGTCGAACCGTACTTTCCCCGCTCCCCACGACGACAGCCCGGCGGCAACGACGGCGATGGATACGAGGATGAGGGCGCGCCCCTTGGTGATGGGCACGAGAGGTCCTACCTCCTGCTCCCCTTCCCCAAAGTGCGTTCGCCTGAGGGGGGCGTCGAAGAGCATGATGAGCGCCGGGAGAAGACAGAGGGTGGTTGCCGACGCCACGAAAAGCCCCATCGTACAGATGAGGCCGAGCTCGGCGAGCCCCTTGAACCGGGTCAGGGCAAGAGGAAAGAAGGCGAGACAGGTACTCAAGGCCGCCAAGGCGATTGCCGGCCCCACCTTCTCCATAGTGGCGCCAAGGGCTTTTTCCGTGGACTGCCCCAAACGCCTGCGCTCTTCGTTATAGCGGGAGAACCAATGGATGTCGTAGTCCATGCCCAGACCGAGGACCATGGGCGCGAACGTCACGGACAGAAGGTTCAGATGGCCTATGAGAAGGGTGGTGAGGCCGAAGGTCACGGACAGGCCCACGACCTGGGTCGTCAACTGGAGCAAAGGCCGCCGCACCGTCCGCCAGAAGAGGAGAAGCAGGACGGCGAGGCCTGCGAGCGACAGGACCGTGGCCAGGGACATGTCCGTGAGGGCCAGATGCTTCTCGTCTTCGTCGAGGGCCTTCTGGCCTGTAACGCCCGCCTCCACGTCGGGAAAGCGCTCCCGTTCCGTTGTGACAATCCGCCGCAGCGCCGAAAGGGCGTCAATCTGGCCTGGGGCGCCTTGGGCGGACGCCTTGGGCGTCACGAAGACGAGGAGAAACTTCTTTCCCCCGGTCCACAGGTAGCCCTCCTCGTCCTCGCTTTTCCAGCTGCCCTTCGAGAAGAATGAGCGCCAGGGCGACACGAAGAGGGGCGATCCTTCCACGTGCACTTTCATGCCCCGGAGCGCATCGATCAGGAATTGGAGGTCCATGGGCTCGCCCTCCCCTCCCTCTTTCGACGGCTCGAGAAATCCCGTGAAGAGGTGCCCCACCATGCTCGACGTCATCTCGCTGTTGACGCCCTCGAAAAACGTAGCAAGTCCCGGTGAGCGCGCGAGGTCCTGAAGGAACTGGTGGTGCCTGTCGAGGTTGTCATACAAATCGTCAAGCTCCTTCGGCGTCAGGTAGAGGAGAGCCCAGGGCCGGAAATAAGAAGGGTCTATGCGGGAGAAGACCTGGGCGAAAAGGCCTTGCTCCGCCTCCAGGCGGCCGGCGAGGTCGCGGACGAACGCCAGGGATCGTTGCGTGTCCCTGTTCTCAATGGCGACGATAAAGCCATCAAGCTCCGAGAACCGGTCGGCAACTTTCAGACGCTGCATCAAACGGTTGTCCGATTTGATGAGGGCGCTCTCGCTCGTCTCGAATCCGAGCCGCCCCACGGTGAAGCATATGGCAAGGCCCGCGATGGCGAGGGCGCTCACCAGGCAGAGGAGCGGATGCGAGGTCTGCCCGTGCAGGATGGAAAGAAGGACCTTCCTGACGTGCTCCCTTTTCGGTCGCCTTACCAGCTCTGCACCCCCATTGCGTGCTCAAGCCTCGCAAGGGACATGTGGTAGTTGAAGAGGGCCTCGATATATCCCCCCCTGTTCTGCCCATACCGCTCGATGCTCCTGAGCAGGTCGTCAGCGGTGCCTGCCCCCATATCGAACGCAGTGAGGGCGGCAACGATCCATTTTCTCGAGGATGACGCTGCCAGGTCATAGGCATCGACGCTCGCACGCCATTGTCTCACTTCATAGTACCACTGCGCCACCTCGATGGGAATACCCAACTCTGCAGCGGCCCGCGAGTGGAGCAGCTTCTTGTAGTCGGCCTTCTCCTTCTCCACGCGCGCTTTCAGTATCCCAAAGTCGAAGTGCCACTCCATGCCGCCTACGATCCCGCCGACGGCCTCATTGAACTGGTCGGGAATATAGGGGTTGTGAAACGTCTGGCGTCCCGGTGCGCCGGCGAACGATCCTTCCAAGGCGGCAAAGAAGGAGGGGTACCTGTCGCTCTGGGCGCCTTCGACGGTCGATCTCTGAGCCTGGATCGCCTGATCGAGCTGCTTGAACTCCGGACGCCCGGAGAGCGCTTGCTTGATGCAACCATCCAGCTCTCCTGGTCCGGCGCCGCTCATTGCCAGCATTGTGTCGCGAGGGTCAAATTCCTTTCCCGCAGTCAGCCCGATCAGGGACTTGAGGCCGAAATAGGCAGTGCTCATCCCTTTTTCCGCGACTGCCTGGGAACGCGCCGTATCAGCCCTGTAGACATCTATGCGCTGCAGATCGCTCTCGATCACATTCGGGGAGCCGAGCTGGAGAAGGCGATCCATGCGGCGGCGGGCCTCGTCGAAATACGCTGCTGCATCGCGGGCCGCCTCTGCCCCGGCCTTCGCGAGAACGAGCCCGTAGTACAGCTCCTTCACCCGCAGCGCGATCTCCCCTCTTTTCTGGGCCATCTGCGCCTCAGTGGCTGCCACGCCCCTGGCCGCCGCCTCGCGGCGGTTGGCGATCTTGCCAAAGGTATAGAGAGGCTGGGTCAGGGCAAGATCTACCCTTCCGAAGGCGCCCACGCTGAACTCGGCCGATGGATCGATGATGCGCGTGCCCGCCACTGCCGGCCGTCTTGTGTTGTTCACGGGACCGACGAGGGCCGTGGTGTCGAACTGCGGATAGTAGCCGGCATCTGCCTCGGCGAGCCGGCTTTTGGCCCCTGCGATCTCGCTCTGCGTCTCAGCGATCTCGGGGCTTTTTTCGATTGCCATGCGGATCAGCTCCGGCAGACCCAGGACAAGCCTCTCCTGGCCGGGCGCCGGGCCGGCAAGGGCGAGGATGGCCAATGCCCCGACGCCGCAAGAAATGCATCGCACTCTCCTGGAAAGTATCTTCATAACCGCCTCCGAGCATTGGTGAAGCTCCGCTCCTTCCTGCCGCGGAGATTCCCGGATAGGAATAGAGCACAACCCAAGAAAAGCGCCCCTCATCCGGCCCCCGGGTTCGTACGCGGTAAGTCAGGCCCGAATGAAGGGGTAGGACGCCGAAGGGAGCCGACCAGTCCGTAGAGCGCCAGGCCGATGCCCGCCCAAAAGAGCTGCTGCAAGCGGCGGGCAGCGCCATAGGCCAACCCCAGCCCTGAGGAAAAACCCACAATCCTGAAGGCCAGCACCCTCGTCGTTTCCTGAACGCCTATATCCACGGGCAAGGCAAAGGCCACGAGATCGAACCACGTGCCGAGAACGACGATCGATCCGGCCGTGGGCAGGGAAGGGCCTACGGTCAGGGCCAGGAAACAGAGTGTCGGGATCACTCCCCAGATGGTGCCGACGAAATGCCAGGAAACGGACAGAAGGGCATCCAAGGGGCGCGTGCGAAAGAAACGCTGCAGCTCCCCATCCACCTCGGTCATGGAAAGGGCTGCCTTTGCAGCCCTTTTTCCCCCCAGGCCGTGGGACGCGGCCCAACGCACGAGACTACCCAGCTTGCCGTATATCTGCACGAGGAGAAAGCCGAAGATCCCACACCCCAGCACTATTGTTGCGCATACCAGGCCGAGCCACAGGGCCCGTGGCATCTCGAGCTTAGACAGGAGCGCGAGGCATCCCGCGGCCACAAAAATCAACTGGGCAATGGCGCAGAAAAGCTTATCCAGGATGACTGCCGATGCTGCCTGGGCGCCTGTGCGGTTCGACGCGAGAAGGGCGCCCTTTGCTACTTCCCCGCCGAGTCCTGCAAAGGGCGTGAGGTAGTTGATGGAGCCACCGGCCAAGAGCACGGAGAGCACCCTGGCGAAGGGCAGAGACCTGTGGGATGAAGACAGGCAGTGCCTCCAGCCCTGGGTGTGAAAAAGGTTGCTCATCCCCTCCAACAGTATGATCGGCGCCAGGCCCCAGCCCAGGAGCTTGAGCTCGTGCCAAAGAACCGATGGACCGATCTTGTAGATGAGAAAACCGAGGAGGAGCACACCGCAGGCGACGATGGCGAGATGAAGCGTCTTCATCCTATATTCGAAGGCGAAAACCTGGCTGCCTCGCCCGAAACGTATGCTGCGATATGGAGGGCGGCCCTGCTCCGGCAGCGTGCGAAGCTGGGCCACGCGTTGAGATCGATGAGGAAAACCCGGCCTGCACTGGTGATGACCGCATCGCCGCCGTAGACTTCGAGGCCGACTGCTGCCGCGGCCTTGGCCGAAACCCTGCGAAGCTCGCTCAGATCACCGGTGATCTCCTCATCCCCTTTCTCGGGGAAGGCGGTAAAGTATGTCTGCCCGGCCGCAGACCCGCCGCGGACGCCGTAGAACTTCACCACCTCGCCCTCCGCATGCTCCTGAACCAGGATCTGTGCGATGCGCCTTTTCCGGAAGTGGTCGAGAGAGACTTCAAACTCCCTCCGGGAGCCCACCCTCACCACGTCCTCCGGCTCGACTTTGTGGGCATCCCCCCGCTTGACCCAGTAATATTTGGAAGACTCGAATGCGACCCTCTCTTCGGCGTCCTCCACGGGCCATATCTTCCCGGGGGGTAAGGGAAGTCCTGCGCAGGCGAGGCAGCGCATGAGGAGCGCCCGGTCGCAGAGGCGGATGGAGGCAAGGTCATTGACGATCCTCGCTCCGCGGCGCCGCGATTCCTCCAGCGTCTTGAGCACCCGGTCGGACTGTCCCATGGTGAGCACGCAATCGACATCGGGCGCGCGCCCGTCGAGTGTCTCGGCCTCGATCGCCTCGATCTCGTTGCCGTGGTCCCTGAGGGCGCGGAGGGTCTCATCCATGATCGCCTTATCGTCACGTACCCTGCCGGGAGAGAACATCCGCTCGCGGTAAATGCCTAGAAACTTCATATGCTACCTCATAAGCTCCCGCCTCGCAACCCTCTCACATACTCTTCGGCCGCTTCGATGTCCTTCGGCCGATCCACGTCGATGGTCTTGGAGACCCGGACGCCGTAAAGCGGATAGCCCCTCAGGGAAAGAAACCTGAAAAACTTACGGAGACTGTCCAGGCCCTCGGTGCGGGCGTCAGTCAGAACATCGAGCACGGAGGGCTCGAAATAGTAGAAGCCAGCAGTCACGTAAGGGCTCGCCCCCGCATCAACGTCCACTCCGCGTACCTTGTGGTCTGCGCCGATGTCTATTCGCAGGGGCCTTTCGTCATCCATAAAGCGCGTGAGGGCGAGCACGCCGCGCCCATTCCCGAGGCAGCGCACGCCGACAAGGAACCGCGCCAAAGCCGACAGTCGAAAGACTGCGTCCACCGTGAAGAGGAGGAAGGGCTCTCCGCCCAAGGACGGCGCGAGGCACGTGAAGCTCTCGAGCGAATTCTCCGTCGTCTTCCTTACCACCTTCATAGAGAGCGGCCAGGCCGTCGTGGATAGGTAATCGTAGAGGCGCACACTCATCTGGTTCACCACGCACGCCGCCTCGGTCACGCCCACGCTCGCTGCCGCCTCTATGATGCGGGCGATAAGCGGCTTGCCACCGATAGGTACGAGGGGCTTCTCGACACCGACGCCTGCCCTCGAAAGCCTTTCTCCCCTGCCCGCTGCCAGTATTGCCGCTTTCATCGGAGCAACTCCTCCAGGTCGGACAATCGCCCGATCGATTCATCCACGGGATATGCCTCCCCCTTCGCGTCTAACCCATCCGGCCCTCTCAGCCAGATCGCTTTCATCCCTGCCTCCATGGCCGGGACCATGTCCCGCTCGTACGAGTCCCCGACAAAGGCCACCTGCGGGCCGGGCAGAGAAAGGCGGGTCAGGGCGAGGAGGAAGATGGCTGGATCTGGCTTGCGCAGGCCCACCCAGTTGGAATCGATAATGACTTCAAAGAATTGAGAGAGCTGCGCCTCCTGGCATATGCGTTCAAGATTCCCGTAGAAGTTGGAGACGATGCCAAGGCGGAATGCCTTTCTCATGCGCTCCAACAACGCTAAACGGTCGTGCAGGGCCCCCCGACAATCGGAGCAGAACTTCTCGGCGAGCCGCTTCTCTTTCCATTGCTCCTCTATGCCGAGCGCCTCGAATTGCAGACGCACGTGTCGATCGACGAGAGCTGCTAGGTCGAAAGAAGCAACAGCGGGATCTGCATAACACGTATCGACCGCGTAGTAGAAGGCCCGCGTGATCTCGGGACGGCTAACGGGGAAGCCCGCATCTTCATAAAGCTTAAAGAAGCGTTTCAGCCAGTGCTGTCCGTCGCCATCGAGGGTTCCGCCGAAATCGAAGAGCACGGCCCTGCAACCGTGGAATCTTTCCGTATTCACCGCAACCCCTTGCTATGCATCCCCCTTCGCCCTTTCCCAAGGGGGTCCCCCTTCACTCGATGCACTCTTTGCGCGCGAGACAGGGCGGCCCGCCTGCTGCTTTTCGAGCCGTGAGGTCACCATGCCTTGCCCATGCCCCTCCCGTTAGAAGTACCATCCCACCTTAAACAGGTCTGAATTGACCGACCGGTTCGGACTTGCGAGCCCACCGTTCGAATAGTGGTGGAACCGGTCTTCCACTTAAAACCGGCCGGACCGGAATCCGATCCCTCCCTGGAGAATGAAGAGACCGTGGGTGCCCTGCTCCGGGAACCGGATTGACGTATAGGCCCCACCTGTCCCCACGGTGATGTAGAGCCGGTTGTGCGGGGAGAATTCGGGGAGATATGCCTTGAGAAAGAGGTTGAGGCCCCCATCGGCGCCGCTCTGTGGCTCGCTGACAACGTTGACGTAAGGCTCGAGGGCGAGGGCAATTGCCGGCGTAAAGGGCTTCTCGTAGAGATACGAGAAGGTTGTGTAATGGTAGGCATGCCTGTCCTGAATGAACCCCGGCTCCGATTGGTTCGCTATGCCGAAACCGTAACCGACAGACATGGCGTTCTCGGCAGCGCACATGCTTACGAGGCCGAAGCACGCGCCCAGGAGGCATGCCGCTGTGGAAAAGAAGGTGCGCATAGGAGCGCTCCAGCACAACGAAAAGGCCGTCAGTCATGTTTGCCGTCTCTCCCTCGCGCGTTGATCGTTCTACATATCTTACGTTTCCTGTGAAAACGAAAGGCGGGACAAGCTCCGTGAATCCCTATAGGACAATCCGCCCTTTGACCCAATGCCTTCTCTATAATAATACGTAAAGGCCGCGGGTGCCAGAAGAAGTTGCCCTCCACCCTCTATTCGCCCTCTCGAACGGTGCGTGCCCCGAAGCTCTGAAATGGCTAATGCCCCAGGAGGAAGTATCTGCCCCCCCGAAGGAATAGGAGAGCCCCCATGATCATCACCATGCCTCCCGCGACCCGCTCGCCGAGGACGCGGAGCTTGAGAGAGAGGAGGGACGCGGAAAGACCGGTGAAGAAAAGGACCGGCACTGTGCCTACCCCGAAGAGGAACATGGTGAGGAATCCGGACGATGGGCTGCCCGTGGCTGCGGCCTTGACGATCATGGCAAGCGAGAGCATGCAGGGGAGGAAGCCCGAAAAGAGCCCCAGGGCTGCCTTCGCGAGGAGTCCCTTCGAAGAGATGAGACGGGCAAAGATCCGGCTCGCGATGGGGCTCGGCCCTGACGCGGAAAAGGAGCGCAGCCTCTTCGGCTCTGCTCCCAGCATGAGGAGGCCGAATGCGAGCATAATGAGGCCTCCCGTAAGGCTGACCCCGCTCTGGAGCCCTGCAAAGAAAGGACGGAAGGGAGGGATACGGATTATGCCAGCTGCCAGGGCCCCGAGCAGACCGTACGTGACGAGGCGGCCCGCGTGGAACGTCAGGTGATGGAGAGCCCCTTCCGGGAAGAA
>CAYZAF010000251.1:0-6638 GCA_964476435.1 uncultured Syntrophaceae bacterium | reverse complement strand
CATAACGCAACCGATATGTCACGGGATTTCTCGGCTGGGGGCCAATCTTACTCAAGTTTGAGATGCCCACAGCCCCTCGCTGCGAAGGGCCGGTGCGACAAAAGACCGGGGAGGTCGAACGGGATGAAAAGATCTCGCCGCAACCACCTTGCCTTTTTTGTAGCTCGTGTAGAATAGGATTGAATACGTGTCGGGGTCTGGATTGTGAAGCTCCCCACCCACAGGACGGGGCTTCCCGGAAAGGAATAAGGCCCAATTCATGGCGCTCCTCGACCCCGCCCGAAAGGCGCGGGGCTTGCGGAGCGCTCCCGGTCAGTTCCTTTTGGCTCCCGGTTATGCTGTGCCGACCTCGTCGCCCCGTCGCCTGAGCAAGTGAAGAGGGTGCGAGAAATGTCTGTGGGGTCAGATCTCCTTGCGCACAAGGGGTCAAACGTGTTTTAGAATCTACAGAGAGACCCGGCCCCTGGAGCCCTAATATGTTGATTCGGCCTTTTCAGCAATAACCACGGCTATTTTCTCTTGACAAACTATTGTGCGACCGTGTACCATCGATTAATATGTGAAAACTAGGTTGACATACGTAAACAATACACATGACATGCCTGTGGCCAGATAAGGTATATCGGCGAACAAAGACCTTAGGAACGGAACTCGCGGACTTGGGAATGGGAGGTACGTAATGGGCGACATTTGCGTTCATATCGGTGAGATGCTGGCGAGAAACGCCCGAATGTATCCGAACGACGTGGCCCTCGTCGAAAGGATACCCGCAGAGGGGAAACGCAAGGAGATCACGTGGAAGGAGTTCGACGACCGTGCCAACAGATTCTCCAGGGTCCTGGCCGGAAAAGGCATCAAGAAAGGGGACAAGGTCGTCCATTTCATGAACAATTCCATAGATTGGCTTGCCGCATATTTCGGCATAGTCAGAACGGGCGCCTGGGCGGTTCCTCTCAATTTCCGCTTTACCGCCGATGACCTGAAGTATTGCGCAGACGTTGCGGAGCCGAGGCTGATGATCTTCGACGAGGAGTTCGCACCCAGGGTCGACGCGGTCAAAGACCAACTGTCCGTCCGGGACTATATTTGTTTGGGCAATAATATTCCTGACTATGCCGAAAGTTTGTCAGAGCTGGTGAACGGGGCTCCTTCCGCGCCCTTGAGTACAGAGCTTTGCCATGAAGACGTTTGCGGTCTCTACTTCACTTCAGGCACGACAGGCCAGCCGAAGCCGATACTCCTTACCCACAAGAACATGATATCGGCCTGCATCACGGAGCACGCCCACCACCATCAGACAAAAAAGGACATGTTTATCCTCATCCCTCCCCTCTACCATACGGGCGCCAAGATGCATTGGTTCGGGAGCCTTATCGTGGGAGGGTCGGCGGTGATCCTCAAGGGCGTGTCCCCCCAATGGGTCCTTGAAGCGGTGAGCGAGGAAGGCGGTACGATTGTCTGGCTTTTAGTCCCCTGGGCGCAGGACCTTTTGCTGAAACTTGACTCCGGGGAGCTGAAAGTGGAGAACTACAAGCTGGACCAGTGGAGGCTGATGCATATAGGAGCCCAGCCCGTCCCTCCAAGCCTCATCCTCCATTGGACGGATTACTTTCCGAACATGGAGTTCGACAACAACATGGGCCTCAGCGAGGCTACCGGCCCAGGTTGCGTCCATCTGGGGGTCGAGAACCGCCACAAAATCGGAGCCATCGGCGTGCCGGGGTTCAACTGGGAAGCGCGGATCGTCGATGATGACGGCAAGGACGTGCCCATCGGGCAGAACGGGGAGCTTATCGTCCGTGGCGACGGGATCATGCGGGAGTACTACAAGAACCCCGAGGCGACATCGAAGGCACTTAGGGACGGCTGGCTATTTACGGGGGATATGGTAAGGAGCGACGAAGACGGGTTCTTCTGGATCGTTGACAGAAAGAAAGACGTAATCATAACGGGCGGGGAAAACGTCTTTCCCGTGGAAGTGGAAGACTTTATCCATACCAATCCGAACGTGAAGGATGCCGCCGTTATCGGCTTGCCTGACGACAGGCTCGGAGAGATCGTAGCTGCCGTCATAGAGATGATACCCGGCAAGACGGTCACGGAGGAAGAGATGCTCAAATTCCTGGAGCCCCTTCCCCGGTACAAACGACCCAGGAAAATCTTCTTCGGCGAGATCCCCCGGAACCCCACCGGCAAGATTGAGAAGCCGAAACTCAGAAAAAAATATGCAGGCAGGGAGGAAGCATTCAAGATTTAGCTCCACTGCAGACGCGCCCCAGACGGAGGGGCTCGGCTCCCGAAGCAAGTTACGGTAAATTCTGCAGCGCATATGAGGCAGGAGGAGGTAATAAGTGGCGGTAGTCAAATCGGCGGACAGGGTTGTGCAGATACTTGAGGCGATAGCCTCAAAAGAGGGGGGGCTGATCAATAGCGAGCTCTCGACAATGCTGGGAATTCCGAAGGGTAGCCTCTCATTCCTCCTTTCCAATCTTGTCGAGCGGGAGTATCTATCCTTCAACCTCCAGCGCAAGCGTTACGATCTCGGAGCGGGGCTGCTCGTTCTCGTCGGCCGCTACCTGAACAATCTAGATATCGTGCGCACGGGGCGCCCAGTCGTCCGCAGACTCGTCCAGGAACTAAATGAGGATGTCGAGATCGTCGTCAGAAAAAGAGACCAAATACTCTTCGTATATAAAGACGAATCGCAGAGGCCGGTAAGGTATTCCATTGAGGTCGGTGGGCTCGGCCCCCTCTACGCGATATCGGCGGGGAAATGCATTCTCGCCTTCATGCCTGAGGAAGAAGCGAGCGCGTATCTCGACCGGGTACTGCTTTCCCCTATCACGGAGAAGACGATCACGGATAAGAGAGTCCTGAAGCGTCAGCTTGAGCAGACACGCTCGACTTGGCTGGCCTACGGGCGAGAGGAATACTACGACGGCGCCTGCGGCATCGCCGCTCCGGTCCTCGACATCCACGGCGCCGTCGCGGGCTCGATTGTGGTCACAGTGGAGGCTGCCCGCTTCAATGCGGGGCATAGGGCCTTTATCGAGCCCAGGCTGCGTGATGCGGCTTCAAGGATCTCCCGCCAGCTAGGCTTCGGGGGGGCGTACGGCGGTCTTTAGGAGAGCCGCTCGAATAAATGACCCTGCTGCAAGCAGAGAGGGTATCCAAGACACGGAAGCGAAGCGAGCTTTGAGGGGGAGGCTCCGGTGGCTTTGCCGCCGGAGGGGGCGACGCGAGCCCCAATAATTGCCAACGGAGCGAAGCGGAAGAAAGGTCTCCCTGCAGGGAAGCTGCAGGGAATCCACAAGTTGAAAAGGAGAGGTGAGTGATGGCAACGACGAAAGACAGCAAAAGAAAATCCGGCCAGACGCCTTTGATCAGCCTTACCGTCAACGATCGACGGTACGAACTGGAGGTCGGACAGGGTGAGGACAAGGTGCAAGTCTCAGACACACTTGCCTATACCCTCAGGGAGACGCTTGGTCTGACGGGCACCAAGCTGTCATGCGACAATGGCGCGTGCGGGTGCTGCACAGTGCTCATAAATGGAAAGAGCAGACTCTCCTGCATGACGCTGACGGTTGAGTGTGACGGAAAGGAGATAAGGACCATCGAAGGACTTAGGGACCCGAAGACGGGCAGTCTCGATTCCCTTCAGCAAGCATTCGTCGATTATACCGCGTTTCAGTGCGGGTACTGCACGCCGGGCATGATCATGAGTGCAAAGGCCCTCCTCAACGAGAACCCCCGACCGACGGAGGATGAGGTGAAGGAGGCTTTGTCAGGCAATTTCTGCCGTTGCATCAGCCACTACCATGTGGTGAAGGCTGTCCTCGCAGCGTCGGAGAAGACGAGGTGAAAAAATGGCGGACACGTACCGATACATAGGCAAAGCCATACCCAGAAGAGACGCTGTGGACATCGTCACAGGAGGAACCAGGTTCCTCAACGACAACAAGCAGATCAAGTTTCCCAATCTCCTCTATGCAAAAGTACTTCGGAGCCCGCACCCCCACGCTATCATAAAAAGGATCGACAGCGGCAAGGCGCGAGGATTGAAGGGCGTTAAGGCGGTACTCGCCTGGGAAGACGTCCCCGATTGGAAAGGAGGCACGCCAAGGGTACTTCGCATTCTCGACCGTAAGGTCCGCTATGTGGGCGATGCAGTAGCACTTGTGGCAGCCGAGAGTGAAGAGATAGCTAAGGAGGCGCTTCGCCTTATCGACGTGGAATACGAGATCCTTCCGGCAGTCTTTGACGTGGATGATGCTCTCAAGCCGGACGCTCCCCAGTTGCACGACGACCTTCCGGGCAATATCGCCACGCCCGGCTCAGGCATTCTCGGGCCGAAGGGGTTGACGCAGGTGGTCATGGGGGACGTGGAAAAAGGTTTTGAAGAAGCTGACGTTATAACCGAGGGGACCTTTGGGTACGAGAAAATACCGAACCCTATTCCCCCCGAGCCTCCGGGCGTGGTTGCTCTGTGGGAGGAGCCGAACAAGGCTACCTTTTGGGTTGCAAATCAATCGCCCTACCTTGACAAGATCGCCCTCTACCACAACTTTGGCAGAAAGATAGATGTCAGAATTCTCGGTGGTCCCTGCGGCGGGAGCTACGGATCACGGACTATGTCCTGGCAGATGCAGACCTACGCGCTCCTCCTCAGCAAGGCCACGGGCAGGCCTGTGAAGCTCATTCTGACCAGAGAGGAGCATTTGGCTACGTTTACGCTCAGGCTTTGCTCCCGCATGCATGCAAAAGTGGGTATGAAGAAGGATGGAACCGTAACGGCAGTATCGGGCACGTGGCTTGTCGGGACGGGATACTATTCCTTCAGCACCCAGTTCATGGTGGGGGTGGGATGCGGCGAGGCGCAGTTGATGGTTAGATGCCCGAACTGGGATCTTAAGCCCATCATTGTCTGCACCAATCGCAACGGCTCAGGCCCGGTTCGCGGCTTCGGCGGCCAGGAGCTCAAATGTGCGCTCATCCCGCTTCTCTGTCTCGCTATGGAGAAGGCGGGCGTCGATCCTCTGGAGTTTTTCAAGAAGAACTTTGCCAGACCCGGGGACGGATACTTCTGGAGGGACGGTATCTGGTATACCTACAGGGGAGCAGAGTATTGGAGGGCCATGGAGAAAGGGGCCGAGCGTTTCGGCTGGAGGGAGAAATGGAAAGGGTGGCTCAAGCCCAGTTCGGTGAATGGCGCGAAGCGCAGAGGCGTAGGAGTCGGCGTGCACGGAAATGCAGATGTGGGTGAGGATTCGTCGGAAGCCTATGTTCACCTCCGGCCTGATGGAACGGCGCTCGTTAATTCCAATCTGACCGAGCACGGAACGGGCCAGTGGAGCAATCTTCAGAAGGTGGTGGCCGAAGTGCTGCAATTGCCCCTCGACCGCGTGACAGTCACGCCGTCAGACACACTCTTCAACCCTTACGAATTTGGACCCTCCGGATCCAGGGGTACGTACGCAATCGCAAGTGCACTGATCGCCGCTGCCGACGACGCGAAAAGAAAGCTTTTTGAGATAGTCGCTCCCACACTTCAGGCAGAGCCGGATGAACTGGACACCGTGGACGGATTGATTTTTTCGCGATCCAACCCCGAAAGAAAAGTGCCGTGGAAGGCGATGGGCTTCGACCGGACCGTGACCGGGATAGGACGTTTTCAGCCTGATTACAGCATGTCCAACTTTATGATGACTTTTGTCGAGGTGGAGGTCGACACCGAAACAGGGAAGGTGGATCTGGTGCGGGTCGTTAATGCGACTGATGTAGGCCAGATCATGGACCCACTGGCCCTCGAAGGCCAGCTCAACGGCTGTCTGGGATCGGCAGGCCTCGACAGCGCCCTCTTCGAGGAAACGATCCTCGATCCCTCAACCGGGCGTATGCTTAACGTCAACATGGTCGACTACAAGTGGCGGACCTCCTTAGAGCTGCCTCCGATAGACAATGTGGTTCTTGAAACGCCTTTTCCCACCCATCGTTTTGGGGCGATAGGGGTCGGAGAAGTTGCGACGGCTCCCGGACCCATCGCGGTCCTCATTGCTGTCTCAAACGCCATCGGCACATGGGTGCACGAGTACCCGCTTACGCCGGACAAAACTCTCAGGGCCCTCGGAAAGGTGCCGCCCCTTCGTCAGGGAGGTGTCTCATGAGGCCTTTTTCGCACATCAATGCCCACTCAATAGATTCGGCGCTTGCCGCGTTGAAACGCTATAGGGGCAAGGCCCGGCTTTTCGCCGGCGGCACAGATCTTTTGGGCGCGCTGAAAAACGAATTTCTCATTGACTACCCCGAAGCGATCATCAACATAAAGGGCATCGAGGGACTCGATGCTATTCGTGAGGACGAAGGGGGGCTAAAGATAGGCGCCCTTGCGACGCTTGCCGACATAGCCGCCTCCCCATTAATCAATGAGAAGTACAAGGTGCTCGCCGAAGCGGCCCGCTCCGTTGCAACGCCCCAGGTCAGAAATGCGGCGACACTGGGTGGAAACCTCGCCCAGGACGTCCGCTGTTGGTACTACAGGTACCCCGATCACGTGGGAGGACGGATCGTCTGCCTGCGAAAAGGGGGCAAGTTGTGCAACGCCCTTTTCGGTGACAACAGGTATCACTCCATATTCG
>CAYZAF010000250.1:0-1813 GCA_964476435.1 uncultured Syntrophaceae bacterium | reverse complement strand
CGAAGAAAATCAATCCTTGGCTTGACGCCCAGACAGGCGAGGAGAAGATCCGCCTCGATCGTGCTGCCCGTGGCGAAGCGCACCCATGTCGCATCGTCGCGGCGCTCGGCTTTCTCTGCCTCGCCCCAGTTCAGGTGGACGCGTACCCCTGATGCAGCGAAGAGCCCGATGATGCGCGCCCCTGCCTCAGGGTCGAAGTAGCTGCGGAGGATCCTTTCGCGGGGGGCTACTACCGTAACCTCGTGACCCTTTGTCGCGAGCGCACAGGCGAGCTCCATGGCAACTAATCCGGCACCCACTATGGCCACTCTCCGCCTTTCGGTGAGCTGCTTCGCGAGGGCAAGATAGTCGTCCATCACGTGGAATCCCATGGCGCCCGCCTCTTCGAGCACCGGAGGCACGATAGGGTCCGAGCCAGTGGCGATGAGGAGCCGGTCGTATCGCTCTTGTCCGCCATCCCCGCAAGTGAGACTCTTGGATTCCGGCTCGATGGCCACGACCTTCCTTTCTGGTGCGAAGACCGCATCCATGAGGTTGAAAAACTCATCGGGCACCATCCGGATGTCGGAGGCTGCCATCCGCCCGAGGAGCACGTAGGGGAGGGACATGGGCGAATAGGGGGCGTGCCTCTCCATGGTCATCACGAGGACCTCGTCGTCGCACCCAGCAGACCTCAGCTGCCTCAAGGCGGCCACTGCGGCTGTGCCCGAGCCCACGATCACGTGCTTTCTCTTTGCCAAGGTCCCCTCCGCAAGTCCCCTATTCCAGGCTGAGCCAGGTCACCTGGGCCTGCTCTTCCCCGGCGGCCGCAGCAGCTGTCCTGTCGATCACCCTCTCTACCTGAAGGTCAGTGATGTCCCCCCCGCCGAGACCGCACACGAAATCGAGCAAAAGGGGCGCTGGGGCCTTGAGGTCAATGGCAAGGGTTCTCAGCTCCACGAAGTTGTGGCCGCAATTCCACGCGTAGCAGACGCTCCGGTCTATCACGCCGACTGCCTTTTTCCCCTCCATGGCCCTGACCAATCGCTCCCTCGGGCTCGGCCGGAACATGCGCACCTTGATGAGCCCCACCTTCAGACCCTCTTCCCTCTTCCTGTCCACCACCACTTTTGCGGTCCCCGAGGAAGCGCCCATGGTGACGATCACGATGTCCGCGTCCTCTGTCCTGTACTCCTCGATCTGGCCGCCGTAGGAGCGGCCGAACACTTTATGAAACTCCCTGTCGATCTCGTCGAACTTCACCTTGGCCCGCTCGTGGGCCGCGCACATCTTGTAGCGGTACTCCGTGAAGAGCTCAGGGGGCACTGTGTAGCTTGAGAAGACCATAGGGTCCTCCAGGGTCCACTTGAGCCTCTCCATCTGCTTGAGGGGTGAGAGAAACTCGTCCACCTCCTCCTGTCGCGGTATCTCCACCCTCTGGGAATGATGGGACAGGTAGAAGCCTTCGTAGCAGACATTGATTGGGAGCAGAATGGCCGAATCCTCCGCGAGCCGGTACGCCATGATGATCGTGTCGAGGATTTCCTGGCACGACTCCGTGTAGACTTGTATCCATCCGTGGTCTTTCACGAGCACCGCGTCTTGCTGCCCGGCTACCACGCCGTGGGGGCTCACCTGCTCCCTCATGCCAATGGCCATGACGATGGGGAACCTGTTCCCGGCCGCAAGGAGGTAGGCATCGTTCATGAAGGAGAGGCCCTGGGACGAGGTGGCGGTGAACGTACGCCCTCCTGCTGCACAGGCCCCGATGAGAGCACCCATTGCTGAGTTCTCCCCTTCGGGCTCGACCATCTCTGGGTCGAAGAGCCCCTCA
>CAYZAF010000249.1:0-3338 GCA_964476435.1 uncultured Syntrophaceae bacterium | reverse complement strand
TTCCTTATCGCTTCCTCTGATACGGTTGTTGACCCAGTTCTTTAGGAATGTCATGCCCCGGGGGTAAGGCTTATATTAAGAAGCACGGGACCTAAGGGATTCAGTGGTCTTGTATGGTTGATCCGAAGCGTATGCAAAAAGAGGCAGAACATGGCCAAACTAGAAACCATGCTCAATCCCAAGACTGCAGCCCTCGTTGGTGCAACCGAAAGAGAGGGCGTTGTCGGACGCATAGCCCTGGAGAACCTGCTCCGCTCAAAACTGCGTAAGGTATTCCCCGTAAACCCGAACAGAAAGAAGGTCCTGGAGGTTGACGCCTATCCTGACATAGCAAGCGTCCCCGAACACGTGGACCTCGCGGTTATCGCAACACCTGCCCGCTCCGTGCCCCACGTTGTCGAGCAGTGCGGGTCCGCTGGCGTGGACGGGGTAGTGATCATTTCTGCAGGGTTTAAAGAAATCGGTGAAGAGGGAATAAGGCTGGAGGCCGAGATAGAAGGGACCAGGAAAAAATATGGCATGCGCATCATCGGGCCGAACTGTGTGGGATTCATGAGGCCCCGTATCGGCTTGAATGCCACGTTTCTCAAAGGTGACCCGCCCTCAGGGAATATCGCCTTCATCTCGCAGAGTGGCGCGCTGGGCAGCGCTATCCTGGACTGGGCGGTCAGTGCAGGCATAGGTTTCAGCCTCTTTGGGTCTGTGGGGTCCATGCTCGACATAGACTTCGGAGACCTTATCGATTTCCTGGGTGACGACGATGACACGAGGAGCATTCTCCTTTACATGGAGGGCGTGGGGAATGCAAAAAAATTCATGAGCGCTGCACGGGCCTTCGCACGCCGCAAGCCCATCGTTATCCTGAAACCCGGCAGGCACGCCGAAAGCGCAAAAGCCGCGCAATCACACACGGGTGCCATGGCAGGGGACGACGAGGTATACGATGCAGCCTTCAGGAGGGCCGGCGTCGTGCGGGTCGGGGAGATAGCTGAACTGTTTGATGCTGCCGCGGTGCTCGATTCGGGAAGACTGCCGAGAGGGCCTAGACTCGCCATCATCACGAACGCGGGTGGCCCGGGAGTGCTGGCTACGGACGCGCTCATCGACCTCGGGGGCAGGCTTGCAACGCTCTCCGATGACAGTATGAGAGAGATCAACAGGTTCCTGCCGCCGTACTGGAGCCACGCCAATCCCATTGATATTCTGGGGGATGCGCGTGTGGAAAGCTACGCCAAAGCACTCAGCGTCGCCTTGCGCGACTCGATGACGCACGGGGTACTCATCATTTACGCACCTCTGGAATCCGCTCCATCTGACCAGGTTGCGGCGACGGTTGTCGAAACAGCCAAGGGCTGGTTGAAGCCTGTCATCACCACTTGGATGGGCGCTGAAGAGGTTGAGAACGCGAGAAGAATGTTAAGACAGAATAATCTTCCAACGTATGAAACGCCGGAAGAGGCAGTCAAGGCTTATGTGAACCTTTACAGATACAGACGGAATCTCGACCAGCTCTATGAAACGCCGGCCGAACTGTCTGTCGCTCGGCCGCCGGACAAGGAACAGACCAAAGCAAAGATCCGGGATATACTGCGGGAAGGCAGAACGCTTCTCAGCGAGGAGGAGTCCAAGAATCTTCTCCTCAGCTACGGGATCCCGACCACGGCGCCCCAGTTTGCACAAGATGGCGACACGGCAGTGAGCATAGCCGAGAAGCTGGGCTATCCTGTAGCCGTCAAGGTCGTGTCGCCCGATATTTCTCATAAGAGCGACGTGGGCGGCGTGCTGCTGGGGCTCGACTCAGGCCCTGCGGTGAACGAGGCATGTGAGACGATATTACGAACAGTAAGGGAAAGAGCCCCGCACGCCGCGATACAGGGTGTCTCCGTCCAGCGCATGATCAAGGACGTCGACTACGAACTCATCCTGGGCTCCAAGAAAGACAAGGACTTTGGGACAGTCATCCTCTTCGGCATGGGAGGGGTAGCTGCAGAGATTATCAAGGATTTCTCGATTGGGCTTCCGCCGCTCAATCAGACACTGGCGAAGATGTTGATGGAGGAGACGAAAGTGTACAAGATGCTGCGGGGCTTCAGGGGCAAGCCTCCGGCGCATCGCAAAGAACTGGAAAAGATCCTCGTGGATTTCTCCAATCTAATCATCGATTTCCCTGAAATAGCCGAGATAGATATCAACCCTCTGGCTGTAGCCGATGGCAAAGCATACGCCCTGGATGCCCGAATGGTGCTGGACGGGGAGTACGTGGAGCGCGGATCGAGGTACCCGCACCTGGTCATCACGCCCCATCCAACGAGATATACCACGACCTGGAAGCTGGCGGACGGCACGGAGGCGCTGCTGAGGGCGATAAAGCCAGAAGATGAGCCTCTGCTGCACGAGATGGCCACCGCTGTGTCTCAAGAGAGCATCAGAAGAAGATTTTTCACGTCCGTTAAGGATATGTCCCACGAATGGCTCATCATGTTCTGCAACATAGACTATGACCGCCACGTGGCGATCGTTGCAGAGATTACAGAAAACCGTAAGAGAAAGATAATCGGGGTGGCGAGGCTCGTCATGGAGCCCGACTTCCGTTCCGGCGAGTTCGCGATTCTCACCCATGATGCCTATCAGCACAAAGGACTCGGGTACAAGCTGGTGAGCATGCTCATAGAGATAGGGCGGGAAAGAGGGCTTGAGGAGATTGTCGGCGACGTGCTCACGGAGAACGAGAAGATGCTCAAGCTGGCCAAAAAGGCGGGATTCACTTCGCAGTATGCTCCAGGTGGAATCAGTAGAATCACGCTAAAGCTGAAAGACGCCGTCAAATAGCCATGCTATGGCATGGTTCTTTGTCGACTTCGTATGTTTAATATAGACAAGAGTCATCTTAGCGATGAACAGGCCTAACGTTGGGCGTTGGGCGAATCCAACAGGGACAACGTTTCAGGAGGAAGAAGGACGCTTCCGCCACTCGGAGCCGGCTAAGGCTGCAGATCACCGCCCGAGGACCACGGCATCATGGCTCCGCAGCTGCCTTCGGCTATGGAATTTGCGTAATGGCCGGATGAAAAAAGGAAACGAACCGATTAATTTTCTCTTGGGGCTTTACGATCCCACATCCCACAGAAGCGGAGGAAATCGGTAGCCGAGCAATCTCCAGGATGTCCCGGAAAGGAGCCACAGGCACATTTACGGCCTGCCAGTGCCACGCCATTTCCATCCGCACTCTTCGAGGCGGGAGAAGAAATGAAAAATGAGGGTTAGAGGAACCAACCCGCCGACAGGAAACAGTGCCGGGGCGTGAAGGCATCGCCCGGGCGAAGAGTTTCCTCACCTCC
>CAYZAF010000248.1:0-6465 GCA_964476435.1 uncultured Syntrophaceae bacterium | reverse complement strand
TACGCAAAATAAAGTACCGTTTGACCCGCGGCGGAGCCATTTCTTTCGCAAGCCTTGCGGGAGTCTCACGGGTAGTGCGCCTTGCGACTTAGAGGAGCGGTGCGCGACTTACCGCATGCCGAGGATGTCTCAAGCGAAAAGGCCGCCGGCAGCTCACCTTCGCGAGTTCCGCAAGGCTTGCGGGGGGAGTCGCTAGAGCGCACTAAAGAGACGAAAGCACCGAGCTTAAGCAAAGGAAACGGCTCAAGCCGAGGGGCAAAGAACTGAATCGGTACTTTATTTTGCGTAGTGCGCAAGACGAAAGGTAGCGCGAGGGAGCTGCCTTGGATGCCGAACAAAAGGAGACAACACGAGATGAGTGAAACAGAGAAACTGGTCGGTTACGTAACCAACGGGAGATTCGAGGACCTGCCGGCGCCAGTCGTGGCCCATGCAAAGAAATGCATCATGGACACCATTTCCTGCGGCCTGGGAGGCAGAAAGCTGCGGGATATGGATATCATGATTTCAGCGATGAAGGAGATCGGCAACGCGCCGGAGTCCATGGTCATCGGTGATACGGTGCGGCTGCCCTTGATGCAGGCAATTCAAGTGAACCGCGTCATGACCAACATGCTCGATTATGACGATGACTATATGAAGGTTGGCCATATGACCACGGTCCTCGTTCCCGTTGCACTCGCGATGGGCGAGCGGCTGGGCTCTTCGGGCAGGGAAATTATAAACAGCATCGTCCACGCCTATGAGGCGATCATTCGGATAAGGGACGCAGTAGAGCCGTCGCCCGCGGTATACTTCACGACCTTCGAGCAGGTGGATGCAGCCATCCATTTCGGCGTTACCGTGGTTGCCGGCAAGCTCCTGGGGCTCAGCGTCGACCAGATGGGAGACGCTTTTGGTCTGACCGGCTTTGTGAGGGCATGGCGAGTGACCCGGCCAGAGCGCGCGAAGCGCGGGATGCCTCCATGGATGAAGATAACCGGAGGCGACATAACGATTCCGGGCATACATGGCGCATATCTCGCAAAGAACGGATTCCCCGGCGACCATCAGACGCTGGACGCAGGAAGAGGATACGATATCGTCGCTGGCTCGGATCGCTATGACCCGGCAAAGCTCGTCACGAGCCTCGGCAAGACGTATAGAATGCTGAGAATTGGGTTCAAGTTTTATCCCGCGTGCCGTTACACGTGCTCGGCGATCGAAGCGGCCGACCTGCTCGCTGCCGAGCACCGCATAAAGGCGGACGACGTGGAGCGTGTCGTGGTAAAAGGTCAGAGACACCTGGCGAAGAATTTCGGGATCTACGAGCCGGACTACGTTATCCAGTGCCAGTTCAGCATTCCTTATGTCGTGACGATGGCCTTGCTGCGCGAGCCGCGCACCAGCTGGTACGACGAGGGGACGTTCAGGAATCCAAGGGTCAGGGCGTTTCAGCACAGGATCACGGTAGAGGAAGACCCAATAGCAACAAAAAAGTTCCATACGGAGTACACAGCCGGTACAACGGTCGAGATAGCCATGAAAGACGGGAGGCGCTTGACAAAACAGGTAGAGTATCCGAGAGGGGAGGCGGAAAACCCATTTACCGAACAGGATCACCTCGACAAGCTCAACTGGATGGCATCTCATCTGGGAATGAGGCAGGACCGCATAGGCGAGCTTACGGAGGTGCTGAACGGATTGGAGGATTTACCGGATATCACGAGACTCAATAGATTGCTCGTCCATGACGGCCGGTAATCAATCGAGGGCTACCCTTGCCTGCCGCACCATTCTAGAGGTCGCAGACCGCGTTGAAGCCTTGGTGATTGGCCCTGAAGAGGCTCCCCGGCTTCACGCAGTCTCCCACGACAAAGACTTCTGTCTCCGCGATGAGGCGGCGCAGCTCCTCTACCTTCTCTTTCCGCGGTCTCAGGCCTGTGGCCATGACCACGCTGTCGGCCTCGCATTCCTTCAGTTGGAAACCCCTGCCTGCGGCGCGGACCCCTTTCTGCGTGATCTCCTCAACTCTGGTGCCTGTCTCGATGCGGACACCGTACTCCTCGATCCGGTCGATGAGGTAGTACTTATGGGCTGACGGGGCCTCGCCTAAGACAATGGAGGGCCCCATCATCTCGATGATCAAGACCTCTTTACCTTTGCCAGCCAGACTGATTGCACACTCGACGCCCGTGAGCCCCGCGCCGACCACGATGACCCTCTGTCCGACGCGCACCTTGCCGCTGTCTACATCGCCGGCCCACACAACGGAAGGCAAATCTATCCCCGGGATGGGGGGCATGAGGGGCGTGGCGCCCACCGCAATGACGAGCACATCGGGTTTTTCTCTCCTTACCGTTTGGGCTGTCACCTCGGTATTGAGCACGATCCTGGCATTGCTCTTCTCGGTCTGGGCTATCATCCATTCGGTGTACGCCTTGAGGTCCTTCTTGAAGGAAAGCTCGCAGCCCACCCTCAGCATACCGCCCAAACAATCGCTCATCTCGTAAAGCACCACGTCATGGCCCCTCGCCGCAGCGGTCTGGGCAGCCTGCATGCCTGCCGGTCCTCCCCCCGCCACCATAACCCTCTTTTTCCTGCGTGCAGGTGAAAGCCCCTCATGCTCGTTGAATTCTGCCCCTCTCCCCGCCATGGGGTTCACGGCACACCGGTGGTTCTTACCGAGGGTGCTAAGGCGCGTGCAGCAATTGCAGCGGATGCACGGCCGCACATCTTCCTTCCGCCCCTTTGCGTATTTCCTCGGCATCTCCGGGTCTGCGAGGGCCGGGCGGGCGAAGGCAACGAAATCCGCCCATCCGTTCGCCAGAATGGCTTCCGCGTTGTCCAGATTCATGATGGAGCCGACCGCCGTCACCGGCAGGTCTATCTCCTTCTTCACAAGCTCCGCGAGGTGGACGTTGTACATCTCGCGCACGTAGAGCGGCTGGATCATGTGTTGAATCGTCTCGGGATTGAGGAGCATGCCGGCCGACACATGGACAATATCGATCTTGTCACGGATCATCTTGAGGAATTCCAGGGTCTCGTCCGGCTCCATGCCCCCGGCCACTTTCTCGTCGAGGCTTATCCGGTATTCGATGAGAAGGCCGGTGCCGCATGTCTTTCGCACTGCGTCGAGGACCGCCAGGGGGAACCGGGCCCGGTTTTCGAGGCTCCCGCCCCACCTGTCCGTCCGTTTGTTCGAGTAGGGGGAGAGGAACTGGGCCAGCAAATGGCCGTGGGCCCCGTGGATCATGACGAGGTCAAACCCCGCCGATTGGCAGCGACGGGCCGCATCGGCGAACCCCTGGACAGCGTGTTCGATCTGCCCGTCATCCATCTCCCTCACCTCGCGGGGGGGCCTGCCTTCCCTCGCGGCAAGGATCTGCTCGAGGCGGTTGGGGATAGGGGAAGGACCAATGGGGCCGCTGCCTTTCAGGAGACTTTGCTTCGCGTTCCGGCCCGCGTGGCTTATCTCGATGGAGGCGCGGGCCCCGTACCGGGAGATGGACTCGGCAACATCGCTCAAGCCAGGGATGACAAGGTCGCTCCCAAGGTTCAGGGAGAGTTCGTGGCCCGCCGCGTAGTCGAAATCGATGGCGCTGTCCCCGACGGTAACGATGGCGAAGCCACCCCGCGCATAAGGGCGGTAGTAGTCGATGAGCTCCGGCGTTGCCAGCCCCCCGGGTGTGGCAAGCATGGTGGCCTGCGGCGCAACTTCGATCCGGTTTTTGAATTCCACCCCCTTTATGGAGATGGGAGAGAATACATGCCCGAGGATTCCCATGATGACCCCCTTCTTTCGCTGTCAAAACCTTACTCGTATCAGGATGGCCGTGCCTTGTCAAGAGGAAAGGGCTTGAAAGCGGGACCTTTCTTTTCTTGCGGCAAGGGTCACCCGATATCGCTATTGGGGGCGCAAACTGCTACACTTATGTCCGTTACGTCTGATCATCCATTTTTGAGCGGGAGGGGCCATGAGCGTAATGGAAGAGCTGGTTGCCCATGTGGTCGAGACGCGTTTCGACTCCATCGACAAGACGTCAATAGAGAGGGCCAAGTGGCGCATCCTCGATGCCCTGGGCTGCCTCATAGCCGGGGCCAACGCCGCAGGATGCCGGGAAACGGCGGAGCTGGTCAAAAGGTGGGGCGGTGCGGGCGAGGCCACCATACTCGTCCACGGCATAAGAGGCCCTGCCCTCAATGTCGCCATGGTAAACAGCCTCATGACGAGGTCTTTCGACTTCGAGCCGGTGGAGGCCGAGGGTGAAAACAAGACGAGCCCGGCGCACCTCAGCGGAACAACCGTTCCCACAGCCCTCACCTTGGCTGAGCGCGAAGGCGCGAGCGGCAGGGAGCTCCTTACCGCCTTGATCATAGGCGACGACCTGGCGTCCAGGCTGGGCGTGGCCTCTGGCTTCGATTTTGCCCTCGGCTGGGACAATACGGGCACCATCAACGCCTTCGGCGCAACCGCCATTGCCGGCAAGCTGCTGAAGCTGGATGCAAAGAAGATATCGAATGCCTTCGGCATCGTCCTCAACCAGCTCGGCGGCACCATGGACCTCGTCTGGGACAAGGTCATGGCCTTCAAGCTGCCCATCGCCCTGGCTGCCAGGAACGGCATCTTTTCTGCGGAATTAGCCGGCCAGGGGTTTACCGGGGTTAAGGACCCGTTCCTGGGCAATCACGGCTACTTTTCCCTGTACTGCCGGAATCACGACATCTCCGGGCTCAACCGCGACCTGGGGAAGAGGTTTTACGCCGACTGCGTGATCAAGCCCTATTCCGCCTGCCGGGCAACCCATTCATCCATCGACAGTGCCCTGAAGATCGTCCGCGACAACGCCATTGACATTGAAAAGATCGCGGAGATAAAGGTCCATCTCACCCCGGGGGTGCTCAACGGCTTCACCGGGCAGCCTTTCGTGCTGGGAGAGACTCCGCAGATAGACGGGGCCTTCAGCATCCGGTACACGGTAGCCACTGCCCTCGTCAGGAAGGGGATCAAGCCCGGCTACTTCACCGACGAATGCATTCGCGACCCGCGAATACGGCGGCTCATCGACAGGATGGAACTGGTGGCTGCCATCCCTGCCGAGAGGGCTCCGGCCGCGGAGGTCCGGGTGCTCATGGACGATGGCACCCTCTTCAAGGCGGAAACAGCTTATCCCAGAGGAAACATCTACAGGAGCCCGCTCTCCCCGGACGAGATCAGAGGCAAATACAGGGATAACGTGGCCTATTCGCAGACCGTGTCCAGCCAAAATGCGGAGAAGGTGCTCGATTTGGTCGAGTCCCTCGAAAAGATCGGTGACGTGCGGGAGATAACTCGCCTGCTCGCGTAAAGGCCTAATCGAGGAACGCCCATGGGGGCCCCTGTCATGACCGTGAGGGTGACGAGCCACTTATGGGGTTCGTGCTCGGTCACGTGACGATGCCTCAGCGGACAGCCTGGGACCGGTTTTCAGGCTCACGTCCACCGTGGGCACGACCGACAGGCCGGGCCATAGGGGATAGGCGGGGTCAAAAGGCGATTCCATGACGATCTTCACGGGGACGCGCTGTACGACCTTGACGAAGTTGCCTGTCGCGTTCTCAGGGGGCAGGAGACTGAATACCGCGCCTGTACCAGGCTGGACGCTGTCGATGTGTCCCTTGAAGACCCTGCCGGGATAGGCGTCGACCCTCACCTCGACGGGCTGGCCCACCGCCATTTTTCCTATCTGCGTCTCCTTGAAATTCGCAACGACCCACGTGTCGGTCTGAACTATGGAAAGGAGCGCTTCTCCCGGCTGAACGTATTTTCCCGGGTCAACGTTCTTCTTCGCGATCCTCCCGGAGATGGGGGCAAGAATCAATGTCCTCTGGAGATTGAGCTGGGCAAGCCTCTGGGACGTTTCCGCCTCCCTGATTCTGAATGCCTGGGTCTGCAGCTTCGCCTGGGCTGCCTCCACTGCCCCGCGGGCCTCGGCCACGGCAGATGCGGCTGCCTCTCTACGGGCCTGGGCGACCTTAGAGCGGGACTCGACGTAATCGTACTGGCTCTGTGAGACGGCGTCCTCTGTGGCGAGGCGGGCATAGCGCTTCATTTCCTTTTCCGCCAGCCCCTGTTCGGCAGAAGCGGCGTCAAGATTCGCCTCTGCCTGGGCGAGGGCCTTTTTCCGCTGCGCCACTGTCGCCTGCAGCTCCGACTCCTCCGCCGTGAGCGTGGAGACTGCCTGGGTGCGCTCCCTTACCGTGTCCGAGTAGTCAAGGGGAAAGACTTCGACCAAACGGCTGCCTGCCTCCACGTACTGGTTGTCCGTAACGTAGACGCTTACCACCTTCCCCCGCACCTCTGGCGAAACCGGGACGATCACGCCGGTCACATAAGCGTTATCCGTGCTCTCATGGGAGAGCGAATAGACAAGCCAGACCGCGCCCCAGGCGACTCCTCCCGCAATCGCCAGGAGCACTACTATCCGAAATGCCCATCTCCTC
>CAYZAF010000247.1:0-3384 GCA_964476435.1 uncultured Syntrophaceae bacterium | reverse complement strand
CCACCGGGTCATCCCGGATTTCATGATCCAGGGAGGGTGCCCCCTCGGCACCGGAACAGGAGGCCCCGGCTACCGCTTCAAGGACGAATTCTCCAAGGACCTGCGACACGACAGGGCAGGCCGTCTTTCCATGGCAAACGCGGGCCCGGGCACGAACGGCAGCCAGTTCTTCATCACCCACGTGCCTACGCCGTGGCTCGATGACAAGCATACCATCTTCGGGGAGGTCGTATCTGACGAGGACCAGTCAGTGGTAGACAGCATCGTTGCAGGAGACAGGATCAATGCCGTTATCATCGAAGGCGACGTTGCTGCCCTGGCCGACAAGTACAAAGATCAGCTCGCATCCTGGGACAAGAGCCTTCGCATGAAGGGAAAATAGCCTTCCCAAGGCATGCAGGCACTCACTTGAGATAATGAGGCGGACGCTCTAATCATGGGTCTTTTGCCCTGCGGTCCGCTCAAACTCCTCGATAAAGGGAAGCTGTCCTGCCTGGATCTTCTTTTTGGCCTCATCCAAGGTGAACCAGGCCGCCCTGTCGGCCTCGGGGAATTCCTGCTTCCTGCCGGAACGGGGAGGCCATTCCATGGTGAAGGGCACGCTCTTGAGCCTTCCAGCGTCCCAGGTGCCCTCGAAGGCCCACGCGTGGACGATCTTGCCGCTCTTCAGCCTGACCGGGTGGAGAAATCGAAACAGGCCCACTGGTCGCAGGCCCGTCTCCTCCTCGAATTCGCGCTTTGCGGCATCAATGGGGCCCTCTCCCTCCTCGATCTCACCCTTGGGTATAGTCCATGCTCCCTCGTCCTTCTTCGCCCAATAAGGGCCGCCGGGGTGCGCGAGAAGCACCTCTACCCTCCCCCCCGTGAGGCGGTACATGAGGAGGCCTGCGCTCTGTTTAGCCACCCGTTGCCACCTCTAAGATAGGAGATAGGACATTACTTCGCGGGGCCCGGCCTCACCGATACCATGATGGTAGCCGTCTTCACGGGGGTCTGGGTCCTCTCGTAGGGAGGCGCATACTCCATCGTGATCTCGGCGTCTCCCCTCGATACCGCGAGAAAGGTCCAGACCTCTTCTCCGGCCGAGCCGCTCGAGCCTACTTCGAAGGGCACGTATTCGGATTTCTCGAGCTTGACCGTGTGCTCGTCAAGGACGCCCACCGGCCTCCAGCGAAAGCCTGAGGACCTGTTCGATCCGAGCCTCACGGTGAACTCCTTGCCTTCCTCCGCCATCACGACGAACCTGATCTGCTCGCTGTCCTTGCGGATCTCGTTTTTCGCCACAAGCTTCTTCGGCGGCAGCTCCATGCGCTGAAACCGCATGTTCGCGAACCTGCCTTCCTTGTCAAAATCAAAAGAAAAAAAGGCCGTACCGAGAACTTCGCAGGCATGGCAGAAGTTGCGAAGCGTGTACGGAACGACGAAACTCTGGGCTCCGTCCGGCAACGATTCCAGGATGGGATACTTGGGGGTCCGGTCCCCCGGCCATATAGTGGCCCTGGGGAAAGACTTCTTGATGGCCAGATACGTCTTGTCCTGCTCGAGGCCTTCTTTGGGAAGCAGGGCAATGTCATCCACATCTATGACGGGCGGGTCCCCGTTCACGAGAAGGATTCCATGGTTCTCGTTGGCCCTGAAGGGATGGAAGACATAGGCCACGTCGACCTTGCCGCACTCCCTGAACCTCCGTATGAATGCGCCGTCCCCGAAAAACCTCGTAAAGGACGCAGCCTCTGGCGAGGCCCCGGCAGCCTGCATGGCCTCTGCGAAACACTCGTCGAGCTGCTTGCCGCCAAATTCCACGCATTTCTGACGCACCGCCTGCATGGTCTGCTTCTCCGGATTCCAGGCCGTCTCTGACCCGATGGCGGAAGAGGCCCTCTTTTCGCCAGCCCCATCGGAGGCAGCAGGGGCTCCTGCAAAGCAGGAAAACGCAAGGCCACAGAAGATCAGGAACGCTGCTGCAATGACGCGCATAGAACCTCCGGCGAACGACGGAACCCACTTGGCGCTTCCCTCGAGACCGCTACGACCAGACGGAACGAGGCGGGTAAGGACGCGGCAGATAAGTTTTGACACAAAACAACGGCGTAATCAAGTCAAACTTAAGGCGCCTTCAGGCGAGGCGCACGAAGGAAAAAGCGCGATGTCTGCCAAGAGCGCACATCATCCAATACCTCCTCGTGCTAGGCCTCTCTTTGAGAAAAGCTTCTCGCTCGTCCTTTCGTCGAGAGCGTTCCGACAAGGGGAAGGCTCATGCGTGTCGCGATTGAGCCACACCCTATTTTGCGCGGGTCGCCTTGCACGATTCGCGAAGGGGTAATTCCAATTCTAAATCATAGCGATATCGAGGCGCCGAGGAAGGAGCGACGAAGTTGTACCGTTGCAGTACATCGAGGAGCGTATGACGAAGGCAACAAAGATAGCGCTGAGTTAGAATTGGAATGACACGCTTTTATCTCATGTCATCGGTGTACAAGAGAGAAGGTCCCGTTTAGCGAAAAGGCTGTTCCTTCTCATGCGTTGAAGGCAGAACTTAAGGCTACTCGAAAATGTAGTCGAGGGTCATCTGCTCCGTTTTCCCATCCAGGGTGAGCCAGAAAGGGATGGTAGTGAGCGTCCCCTTAGCGATGAAGTTTATCTCCACGTTCTTTCCCACGAATACCATGGGCACGTGTGCGATCAGATGGAGGCGTTCTTTCTCGAGCTCCTTTCGCGCCTGGCCGGAGATGATGTTTGTCAACTCACCGACGGCGTCCATGATCTCGGGCGACATCCGGTCGAAAGTTTCGCACATAAGGCGCGTGTAGATCATGAGGGCTCCTGAGAGGGACATGCTGAATGACATGGTGCCCCGCCTGTCACCGGTGAACCCCATTATGCCGGTGATGTCCGCAGTCGTTTTTCTGTCGCCCCTAGAGAAAGGCGCGTCGGCCGAGATGTCTATGCCAAGCATGGTCTTGAACACGTGCTTCGTGCCTACGACGAAAGGATTGATATATAGCTCGTCCAGTGTCTCCCCTCCCCTTTCCGGTATATTCCTCGTTATCGGCACAACGGGGGCTTTTCATAAATAACGGGCTAAAAAGAAAAAAGCGGATACCCTTCTGTGGGGGGCGGCTATTCCTTCCAAAACGCCAAAAGCGCCTCCCGTGCTGACACGTCAATACCGAACACTCGCTGAACGCTCCGAAGCCGATGGCCCCCGGCCACTTGTCATATCCCCCTGATCTCCGGCAACCGTTCACTCCATGATTAGCTCGAAGGGCCCAAGAGCACCCGTCCGTTTGGAGGGCTATTCCTTCCAATTCGCTTGCCGCCTCCGGTGCTGACCCGTCCATACGCAAGACTCGCTCACGCACCGATTGCGGACCCACCCGCGGC
>CAYZAF010000246.1:0-1505 GCA_964476435.1 uncultured Syntrophaceae bacterium | reverse complement strand
GACCATGGCTGAAAAAGAATACGCGTACTATGCGGGATGCTCTCTGGAAGGCACCGCAGGCCCCTACGACGCCTCGGTGAGGCTCGTCATGAAGAGCCTCGGCGCCCTGCTCGTCGACCCGCCCGATTGGAGCTGCTGCGGGTCCACGCCTGCCCACGCCTTCGACCACACCTTCGCCGCGGCCCTGGCAGCAAGAAACCTGGCCATCGTCGAGGGGATGAAGTGTCCCACCCTGACGACGCCTTGCCCGTCCTGCCTTGCCGCTTTCAAGAAGGCCCAGCGGCGCATGGCCAAGAACAGGGTCTTCAGGGACGAGGTGAATAGCCTCCTTGACGCGCCTTACCGGTGCACCGTGAGCGCGAAATCGACGCTCCAGGTGATCTACGAGGACACGGGGCTCGAAGAGGTGGCGAGGCCGGTTACCACGAGGCTTCCCGATCTCAGGGTTGCCCCCTACTACGGATGCATCCTCAACCGCCCGCCGGAGGTCGCTGCATTTGACGATCCGGAAAACCCCATCTCCATGGACCGCGTCCTCGAGGCAGTAGGTGTGCAGGTGGTCGATTTCGCCTTCAAGGTCGAGTGCTGCGGGGCGGCCTTTGGTGTGCCCAAGAGAGAGACCGTGACATTCCTCACGGCAAAGGTGCTCGACCTGGCCCTCGATGCCGGGGCAAACTGCGTTGCCGTGGCGTGCCCCCTGTGCCAGCAGAACCTGGACCTGCGGCAGGCCCAGGTGAATGCGGCCAAGGGGAGCGCATACCACATCCCTGTCCTCTATTTCAGCCAGATCATGGGCCTGGCATACGGCTATTCCCCTGGCGAGCTGGGCATAGACAAGTGCATCGTGAGCGCCGAGCCCCTCATCAGAAACCGCGGACCCGCAAGCGAGGCGGAAGCTGAAGAAGGCCGGACGCCCAAGAAGCGGGCAGGAAGCGCAAGGAGAAAAGACCAATGAGAGTCGGCGTATTCATCTGCCACTGCGGAAACAACATTGCCGGGACCGTGGACGTCGGGCGCGTCGCCGAGGAGATCCGTAAGATCCCGGGCGTCGTCTATGCCACGGACTACATGTATACCTGCTCGGAGCCGGGCCAGGACGAGATCAAGGAGGCCATCAAGAGGGAGGGCCTCAACCGCGTGGTCGTCGCAGCCTGTTCCCCCCGCATGCACGAGGTCACCTTTCGCAGGACCGTGGAGAAGGCTGGCCTCAACCGCTACTTCTTCGAGATGGCGAACATCAGGGAGCACGTCTCCTGGGTTGGTGAGAACAAGGAAGCCAATACGGGAAAAGCCATCGAGGCGGTACGCATGGCAGTCATGAAGGTCATGGAGGACAAGCCCCTCTACTCGTCATCGTTCAAGGTGAACAAGAGGGTCCTCGTCATCGGAGGCGGCGTGGCGGGTATGCAGGCAGCCCTCGACTGCGCGGACGGCGGGCTCGAGACAATCATCGTGGAGAAGAGCCCGAGCGTGGGCGGCATGATGGCGCGCCTCGACAAGACCTT
>CAYZAF010000245.1:0-4570 GCA_964476435.1 uncultured Syntrophaceae bacterium | reverse complement strand
TTTGACGCATGTTCGCTCACATCGATAATGCGCTCCCCGGAGGCTGGGTTGCGGTCGCTCGGGAAGGGCCCCCGGTCATTCACCCTCAGGACGACCGACCTGCCGTTCTCCAGGTTCGTCACCTTCACGTGCGTCGGCAGGGGCAGGTATTTGTGGGCAGCAGTGAGCCCTTCCGGGTCGAAGACCTCCCCATTGGCTGTCATGGCATTGCGGCTATGCCGGGAGGTCTCGTACCCGTACCAGGAAGCGAGACCCGTCTCGTGATAGGTCTTTGCCTCCTCCACGGACATGGGGTAGTAGGTCTTGCCCTTCACCGTGTAAGGCGCGGTCTTCACCCGCCCCTCCCTGATCGCCTCCTTGGGAGCGATGCCGTCGATGGTCTCTATGTTGCTGTTCCTGAGGGGCCAGTCGAGAGGGGCCCTCACCACCTTGAAGGTGAAGTCCCCGATGCGGTAGACCAGTTTCGTCGTGCCCGCAGTCAGCTCGTATCCGCCCCTCACCACATAGGCGGCTGTCTGTACGGCGCCCTTGGTAACGTGGTAGGGAAGCGTCACTATCTCACATCCCGCGACGAGCAGGAAAAAGCCAGCCGCCGAAAGGGCCCTTGTAAGCGGTGTCTTCAATAGGGGTCCCATCGCGTCACATAGACTCTACTTCCTATCGGTCCCCTGATGCAAGACAAGGTTTTAGCGGGACACGGGAAGGCGTCCTGTGGTAGATCATTATCAACAGCATGGCCATAGCTCTGAAACTCTTAGCCACACCGGTTCTCATTGCCATCGCGACCCTTGCAGCCCGGCGGTACGGGCACGGACTCGGCGGATCGCTCGCCGGCCTGCCCCTCGTCTCAGGCCCCCTGTCCGTCTTTCTCGCCCTGGAGCAGGGGACGGATTTCGCCGCTCGCGCGGCTTTGTCGGGTCTGCTCGGGCTCGCGGCTGTCGCAGGCTTTTGTGCGGTTTATGCCCTTGCTGCGAGGATTGCCGAATGGCCCTGGGCCGCGCTCTCCGGCCTCGGCGCATACATCTTGTGCGCCTTGATCCTGGCGAGGCCCGATATGGGCCCGTTCCTTTCTCTTCTCCTCGTTTTGGCAGCAATCGTCGCGGCCCTGATCTTGGCCGGCCGTCCAGGCCCGGAATGGGCTCGACCCTTTCCGCCCTGGTGGGATATCCCTTTCCGGATGGCGGGAGCCGTTGCCATAGTGCTGGCCATCACGGGTTTTGCGCCTCATCTTGGGGCCCGGTGGAGCGGCCTTCTGTCGCAGTTCCCTGTCTTCGCTTCGGTAATGGCTGTCTTTTCCCACTGGCAGGGCGGTCCGGCGGCTGCCCGTCGCCTGCTGGCAGGCATCGTCACCGGCTCATCTTCCTCAGCCTGTTTCCTCCTCTTTGTAGGCCTGACAATCCGCCACCACACCCTTCCCTGGACGTACGGGGTAGGCGCGGCCATTGCTTTTGCCGTGGGTTGGCTCTGCCTTCCCGTACTCCGGGCCACGTGACTAAAGGCCTCCCTTTCTTTTGCCATATGCCAGTGATGACAGAATGACTGGCTCCATAGTTTTGTGCTATTCTCGTGGAAATTCAAGAAAGGTGTGCACCTTTTGGGAGGCATGAACGATGGGCTATGAACGGCGTCTTCTGCGCGTCAACTTGAGCCGGCGGACCACGGCGATCGAGACGATTCCGCCCGGGCTCTGCGAACTCTTCGTTGGGGGGAGGGGCTTGGGCGCTGCCATGCTGTACGCAGCGCAGCCGGCCCACGTTGATCCTCTTGGAGAGGAGAACAGGATCATTTTCTTGGCCGGTCCCCTCGCAGGCACCGCGGCGCAGTCGGCTTCTCGTTGGATGGTGTGTACAAAGAGTCCCCTTACCGGCGGATACGCACGCTCTGTGGGAGGGGCGGATTTCGCGGCCTGGCTCCGCTTTGCCGGCTACGATTCCGTGATAGTGGAAGGCAAGTCGGAAGAGCCTGCCTATATCCACCTCACCCCTCAAGGGTGCGAGATCCTCGATGCAGAGGACCTCTGGGGCAAGGATACGGTCAAGACCCAGGAGATGCTCACTGAGATCCACGGTGACAAGACGCGGGTCGCCTGCATCGGGCCGGGGGGAGAGAGGCTCGTACGGTATGCGGCGATCGTGAGCGGCAGAAGGACGGCGAGTCGCTGCGGCGTGGGCGCGGTCATGGGGTCGAAGAATCTGAAGGCCCTCGCGATCACTGCAGGGCGCAGCGTGCGGGTCTTCGATCCCGAGGGGTTCAAGAAGCTTGCCGCGGAACAGGGGCGCCTTTTTCGGGAGAGCGGCCAGTTCAAGGAGCACAAGGAATGGGGCACCACTGCCACCCAGAACGTGACCAACTCCCTGGGCATCTTCCCGACGCACAATTTCAGGTACGGCCAACTGAAGGACTGTGAGCGGATCTACGGCGAGGAATACCGTAAGCTGAGGACGGGCGATTTTGGCTGCTACAACTGCTCAGCCCAATGCGGCAAGGCCCACCGCGTGACGACCGGGCCCTATGCCGGCGCTTACAGCGAGGGACCGGAGTACGAATCCATATGGGCCTTCACGGCTCCCATAGACAGCATATCCATTGAAGCGAGCATACGGGCCGACCAGCTCTGCGACGATCTCGGCATAGACACGATCAGCGCGGGAAACTGCGTGGCCTTCGCATACGAGCTGTACGAACGCGGTATTATCGACCGCAGCGACACGGATGGCATCGAGCTTGTTTACGGAGACCATCAGACCATGGTGAAGCTCATCAGGAAGATCGGGCTCAGGGAGGGGTTCGGCAGCATCCTCGCCGAGGGCACGGTAAGGGCATCCCGCGTCATCGGAAGGGGGGCCGAAGCATATGCCATCCATGCCAAGGGCATGGAGCTGCCCGCCTACGAACCGAGGGGCGCCAAGTCACAAGGCTTCAACTACGCGACCTCAAACATCGGGGGGAGCCACTGCTACGGCTACGCGGCGCAGGAGGTCTTCGGGGTGCCTTTCCCGAGGCCCATCAACCGGTTCGAGGAGGCGAAGAACGCGGACATCGTCATCGGAAACCAGGATAGCGCTGCCACGGGCGAAGTAGGCATCATCTGCAACTTCTCGAGGGGCTGGGGATGGTTCCCGGCCAACTTTGGCGGGCTTCTGGCCGTGGCAACGGGGATAGAGGCTTCTGCCGACCCGGTCTTTCTCAGGAAACTGGGGGAGAGGATCGTAAACGTCGAGCGGGCCTTCAACGTGCGCGAGGGTTTCGGGCGGGCTGACGACAGGCTGCCTTCGCGCATCCTCAACGAGCCGCTCCACACCCTCGGCGCGCCCGGAGAGGGCGAGATCGTGAGAGAGATGGAGGAATTCCTCGACCGCTACTACGAGCTGCGCGGCTGGACCGGCAACGGAGCCCCGACCCCAGGGAAGCTCACAGAGCTGGGGCTCACAGAGCTGACAAAAAACATGCCCGCAAAGGACTGATACGGGCGCGCAGGAGGGCTGATCTTTAGAATGGCCGTCCTGAAGCCAGGCGGGGGCCTTGGCAGCGAGGCACCCCTTTCCAGGGACCATGAAAGCGTGTACAAGAGGACCTGGGTGGGGGATAATAGAGACCGGGGCCGCATTAGTATCACCTTTCGTTTCTTGCTGCCCTTAAGGCAATCCCATACCAGTATTCCCGGAGGAACCACATGATCGACATGTTACGAACGAGGCGCAGCATCAGGAAATATGAGAAGAAACCCCTTGACAAGGGGTCTATCGACGTTATGAAGGAGGCCCTGCTCAGAAGCCCCTCTTCCCGGGGCATCAATCCCTGGACCTTCGTGTTCGTGGACAATCCGAACGTCGTGGAAAGGCTCTCCCGCTCAAAGGAGCACGGGTCAGCTTTTCTCAGAGGCGCGCCGCTGGCCATCGTTGTGTGCGGAGACGAGACAAAATCGGATGTATGGGTGGAGGATTGCTCCATCGCGTCCATCGTGGCGCACCTCACCGCCCATTCCCTGGGACTGGGAAGCTGCTGGGTCCAGATCAGAAACAGGCAGCACTCTCCAGGGAGGACCGCGGAAGACTACATTCAGGAGCTTCTCGGGCTCCCGAAGCACCTCCGGGTAGAGGCGATCGTCGCAGTGGGCTTCCCCGGCGAGAGCAAGAGTCCCGTGCCAGTCGGGCAACTCGACTACGGGCGGATAAGGCACAACAATTATTGAAGGGAAGGGCGCGAAAGGCCTCTTTCAAAGGCCTTTCGCGCCCGGCTGCAACTCTTTTCGCTATCCCCGAGGGGGCGACCAGGCGGCAAGGTGCTTCAGGTAGTGCCACCTTCTATCCACGGCGGCCTGGGCGCGCTTCATCAGATCTGCCGCGGCCTCCGGGTTGCTCCTCTGGAGCGACTTAAAGCGGTTTTCCTTGTAGGCGTACTCCTGGTAGGAGATGTTCGGGTCCGGGCTGTCGACCACAAAAGGATTCTTCCCCTCTGCCTCGAGCCTCGGATTGTAGCGAAAGAGGGGCCAGTGGCCTGAGGCCACTGCCTTCCTCTGAACCTCCACACCCTTGGCCATGTCGGGGATGCCCTGGTTGATGCAGGTCGA
>CAYZAF010000244.1:0-1663 GCA_964476435.1 uncultured Syntrophaceae bacterium | reverse complement strand
TTTTCGTCTCCATCTCTTCCTGCAGCTTCTCGAACCTCTCCTGCATTTTCTTGGCTTGATTCAAGATCTGTCCAAAACCCTTTGACATGATTTTCTCCTCCTATACGCGGAACAGCAGCTCCGCCTCTTTCACGTAGTCGTCTATGGTGTCTGCTTTCGTGTCGGAGCCGTCAACGAACCGGATGGTCATCTCCCTTGCGAAGAACCGGGAAGCGTGTTTTCTCAGTTCATTGACGACGGCAGCGTCGTTTTTCATGCCGTTCAGCCGCTTTTCGAGGGCAATGACGAGGATGTCGTCTTCGACCCTCATGTCGAAGGCGCCGAAGAGGCCGAAGAGCATCTTGCTCTGCTCTTTCAGGTACGTGAGGAAATCCGCGGGGAGCACTACCCCTTGCGGCAAGGTTGAAGGGGCGAAAGGGGCCCGGGTGGACTGATCACGCTCCTCTTCCTCTGCGTCTGGCAGCTCTCTGGGTTGCGCGATTTCGTCGATAAGCCCTCCATGCTCGCGCTCAACCGGCATATCAGGGCCTTGCGCTGCCCTCTTGGCCCGGGGATGGCGGGGCCTGCCCTGCTCCCCGGCCTCGGGGAGGTCCTCGATCATCTTCTCCACATCCCGGAGCTGGGCGAAGTTGTACAGATTGATGAAGAGAACCTCGAGGGATACCTTGGGAAAGGCGCCCCTGACCAGGTCCTCCGCCTGAAGCATATGGTGGACCATGTTCTGCAGCTCATAGTACTCGACTGCCTTGAGAAGCACCTCGACCTTCCCGTATTCCTCCTCGTCCATGAAGACAAAGGGGGGCTTGCCCTTCCACATCTTTATCATGAGGATGTCCCTTAGGAAAGAGAGGAGCCCCTTGTAGACCTGGTACGCGTCGTGCCCCTGCTCGAGGGTGCGGCTGATAAGCTCCAGGCCTGCCTTCGCGTCCTTTTCCACAATGGCCCTGACGATCTCGTAGGCAGCCTCTCTTTGGACCACTCCGACAATGTCTATGGCGTCCTTTTCCGTGACGTGCTTGCCGCTGTATGCGATCATCTGGTCGAGTATCGATTCCGCATCGCGGAGGCTGCCGTCCGCTTCACGGACCACGTAGTTGAGGACCTTCTCGTCGTATCCGATCCCCTCATCCTCGCAGATCCGCTTCAGCTGATCGACGATATGCGCCTCCGAGATCCTCCTGAAATCGAACCTCTGGCAGCGGGACATGATCGTGTACGGTATCTTTTGGCTCTCCGTGGTGGCGAGGATGAAGATGTTATGCCCTGGGGGCTCCTCGAGGGTCTTCAGTAGCGCGTTGAAGGCCGGCTCGGTGAGCATATGGGCCTCGTCGATGATGTACACTTTGTACCGGGCCTCCATGGGCAGGTACCGGACCGTCTCCCGGAGCTCCCTGATCTCGTCGATGCCTCTGTTGGATGCCGCATCGATCTCGATGACGTCGACGAATCCACCCGCATCGATGGAGGTGCAAACGTGACACGCGTTGCAAGGCTCCTCCCGCACCCCCTCAAGGCAGTTGACCGCCTTTGCCAGTATCCTCGATATGGACGTTTTTCCTACTCCCCGAGGTCCGGAAAAGAGGTAGGCATGGGCCAGCCTGCCTTTCTTGATGGAGTTCTTCAGGGTCGTGACGATGTGCGCTTGGCCGACCACGTCTTCGAA
>CAYZAF010000243.1:0-3188 GCA_964476435.1 uncultured Syntrophaceae bacterium | reverse complement strand
CTTTTCCTTTGGCAGAAGAACGGCGGCGGCTCTTTTAAGGTGTGCATTATTCCTGCGGCGTGCGAGAGTGGCCTAAACGGGCGTGGGAGCCTAAGGACGCCTAAAAAGACAAGCCTTCGTCCGCACGGCCTCCGGAGCGCGTATCTTAAACCCGCTCACCGAGGCGTTGAGCTTTGCGGCGATACCGCTGAGTCCCCTCACGTCACTCAAGACCTCGCCGGAGTTTTTCTCTATCTGCCGGGCTATGACAGTGGTGCCTTCTATGTTCCGGGCAATCTCTTCGGAGGTTGCCGACTGCTCTTCCACGGCCGTGGCCATCTGGGTGATCTCGTCACGCGTTCTCTGCACGCCCTCGGCAATGCGCACGAGCGAGTCTCCTGCCCCTTTTATGAAGCTCGTGGCCTCGGAGACCTTCTCCGAGGCTTGCTCCATCGACTTGTTCGTCCGCTGCGACTCCCCTTGGACAGCCTTCACTTTTTTTGAGATTTCCCCGGTTGCTGCGATGGTCCTCTCCGCGAGTTTTCTCACCTCGTCAGCGACGACGGCAAATCCTCTGCCCTGCTCACCAGCACGGGCGGCCTCTATTGCTGCGTTGAGGGCGAGGAGGTTCGTCTGGTCGGCTATGTCGTTGATGACGGTCACAATGTTCCCGATCTCCTCGACCCTGCCATTGAGCGTCGCCACCATGCGCGCAAGTTCCATGGTCGCCTCGCGCACCGCATTCACCGTGGTCACAGCTCCGTCCGCCACTCGTTTGCCTTCCTCCGCTACCTGCATGGCCTCGGATGAAGTACTCGATGCGGTCTGTGCGCTCTTCGCTATGTCGTTGATGGTCTGGCTCATCTCTTCTGCAGCCGCTGCAATCGTCGATGCCTGCGCTGATTGATGCTGCGCCCCCAGCGCGGTCTCCTCGACCTTCGAAGTCATGACACCTACGGTTGAGACGACTCCGTTCGCGGATGCGAGTATGTCGGCGACCATCGTGTTGAAAGAGCTAACCATCCTGTTCATGCTCTGTGCCAGTATGCCCACCTCGTCGCCCGTGTGACAGTCATCCATTCGCGCGGAGAGGTCGCCGCCGGCCATCTTTTCGACGACGTCGCCCATCTGCCTCAGCGGGCGGGTGATCTTTCGCGCTATGGGTATTGCTATTGCGCAGATCACAAGGGCGAAAAGGCCAAAAGCAATTATGGTCTTCCATCGGAACGCGGTGATCTCCGCAGTGATACCATCTGTGTAAATGCCTGTTCCGATGACCCAGCCCCACGGCTCGTACGCCTTCACGTATGAGATTTTCGGCACAGGATCCGTTGATCCAGGCTTGGGCCACAGATACTCGACGAAACCTTGCCCCTTTTCTTTGCACACCCTGACAAATTCGACAAAAATGGCTTTCCCCTTCGGGTCCTTGTAGTCGCTCAAGTCCTTTCCGTTCAATGCAGGCTGCGTGGGATGCATGATCATCCGTGGATGCATGTCGTTGATCCACAGGTAACCGTTTTTCCCATAGAGCAGATGGGCTGTCCTCTCCGCAGCCCTTTTTTGACCCTCTTCCACGTCGAATTCTCCTGCCTTTACCTTCTTGTCGTATTCGGATACGAGGGTGAAGCACGTTTCCACCATGTCCTTCAGCTCTTCCTTGTTCGAATCAACTATCTTGCTCTCGACCATGGGCAGGAAATAGCACACGACGGCGAAGAACATCAAGACAAGGGTGATGGCGGGAATGACAACAATTTTATAGAGGATGCTCCAGTTCCCGAATTTCGCGACACCTTTCATGCTCCCCCCTGCAACACGTCTTTCGTATATGAACTGCTGTGTGTGCTCTATGGTGATATGGATACGTTATCGTATGCGGGAAAGTGCACTTAAGGAAGAAGGCGCCTAGTAATTATCCTAGGTGAGGACGAAGCAGACTATCGTGAAAGCTGAACAAAGAAGGATCATCCCGGCCTGAAGGCTCGGCCGAGAAGGCGCCAGAGGCCGCGCCTCCCTCAAGGGCCTTGGTGAAGCTCCCCGCCCACAGGGCGGGGCTTGCGGAGCGCTCCCGGTCAAGGGGAGGCGGGGGGGCGAGGCTTTTCCGCGCTCTTCGTGAGGGAAACGGTAAAGGTGGTGCCTCCCGATTCGACGCAATCCTGGACCGTCTTGCAGAAAGGGCAGTGGGAGATGTCGCCGGGGCAGACATCCCCTTCGCCGGGCAGGTGAGAGCAGCGGGTGCTCTTTACGGAGAGACCGAAGCCGAAGCGGCTTGCATAGGCCTTCATCCTGAGGAGGTCCAGGCCTTTGCCGCCCGCGTCAAAGTCATAAGGCTTCTTCGAGGCGTACCTTTCGGTTTCCTTCGTGTGGAAGAGGCCGTCGAAGATGTACTGCTGGTTCTTCTCGGAGATGCCGACCCCGCAATCGGTCACGTGGAGAAGGACCCTCTCATCTTTCTCTTCGACCCACATTGAGACGAACCCGCCATCTGGCGTATTCTCGATCGCGTTCCGCACGAGACCGTCGATGACCTCCCTGAGAACGACGGGCTCCATCAGCACATAGACGTCTTTCATGCTTTCGGCCTTGATCTGGACCTGCCGGTGGGATGCGTAGTTCTTTGCCCTCTCCACGCTCTGCATGACAAGGGGGTAGAGGTCCACAGTCTGGAGGACCGCATCGGGAAAACGAGAGGTACGGGCGGCCAGCCATTTTTTCAGATTCTCCCAGGTCTTATCTATTTCAGGGGAGACTCCGTACAGGTCTCCCACCTTCTCCCTCAGGCGGTCGATCCCGTCCAGGAGACCCTCAGCCTCCAGCTCCCCGGACGTTCGCAGGATCTCGTCCGCCTCCCTCTCCATCTGGAAGAGCCGCTCCAGGCTCCTCTCCATAGCAGAGAGCATCGTCTCTACCTTCCCGTCCACTGACATTTGCTGGAGCCTGCGGCGGAGGATCCGTACGTTTCCCTGGATCACGGCGAGGGGCGTCTTCAGCTCGTGGGAGATATGGTTGACAGCCTTGGTCTTTGCCTCATTGAGCTGCTCGAGCTGCCGGTGGGACTGGAGGAAGACCTCCTCGGCCCGCTTCCTCTCCGATATGTCTCTCAAGAAGACGACGAGCATTGGTTCGTTCCGATAGGTGACCTCCGCTGCCGATACCTCGACGTAGATGGTCTTCCCGTCCTTCGTAATCCCCTTGTGCTCGTACCT
>CAYZAF010000242.1:0-2145 GCA_964476435.1 uncultured Syntrophaceae bacterium | reverse complement strand
ACAAGCCCCTCAACGACAACATCATCAACGGCCGCATCAGGGGCGTCGCTGGCGTGGTCGGCTGCAACAACGCGAGGACCCCTCACGACGCAGCCCATCTCACCATGATCAAGGAGCTGCTCAAGAATGACGTCATCGTCCTCACCACGGGCTGCTCTGCCATGGCCTGCGGCAAGGCAGGCCTCCTCACCCCCGAGGCGGCCAAGGTGTATGCGGGCTCCGGCCTCGCGGAAGTCTGCGAGGCAGTGGGCATCCCGCCCGTGCTCCACATGGGCGCCTGCGTGGACAACTCCCGTATTCTCGTCGCGGCAACGGCCATGGTAAAGGAAGGGGGCCTCGGCGACGACATCTCCGATCTGCCCGCTGCAGGGGCCGCGCCCGAATGGATGAGCGAGAAGGCCCTGGCCATAGGCCAGTACTTCGTCGCCTCCGGCGTCTACACGATTTTCGGCACCACGTGGCCCACCTTCGGCAGCGAACGGGTGACGAAGCACCTCTTCGAGGAGCACGAGGAGATGTACAAGGGCAAATGGGCCTTCGAGAACGATCCTGAAAAGGCGGCGGCCCTCATGATCGCCCACATCGATAAGAAGAGAAAGGCCCTCGGCCTCGAGAAGGCGAGAGAGAGGGTGCTCTACGACATGGCGATGCGGAGGGCTCTCGCGTGAGGCGGGTCTCTACGCCTTCATACGCCAGTGCATCCCGGGAAGGGGTGTTGTTGCTCAGACTAGATCGGCTCTATCCTTAAGGAGGGAATTATGTCCAAGATCATTGCTTCGGCCGCCATAAGGGGCGCCCAGAAGATATTCGACAGAACGGAGGCCTCCTATAAAGAGGCCCTGGCGAAATACGGACCCAAGCAGGAGGTAGGGTTTCCCAACACGGCTTACTATCTCCCCATCATCTATGCCATGACCGGCATGCCCGTTGCCACGCTGGAGGACTGCGGCAAGGTCTTCGACCTCTGCCGCAGGCTCATCCCTCCGGCGGTCAGGGAGACGACCCCGCTTCCCTATCTCGCCCCCACCCTCGACGCGGGCATGGCGACCTTCTTCGTCGAGGAGGTCGCGGAGGCGATCACCTATCTCAACGATCCCAACCGCTACGTCCAGGCAGAAGACCCCCAGGACGGCAAGATCTGGCTCGGCGCCGCATCTGACCTCATCTTCAGGAAGAGGGGCGTCGAGTTCGTGGACGGCACCGCACCCGGCTTCGCCGCCATCGTCGGCGCTGCCCCGGATAAAGAGACAGCGGCCAGGATCGCCCTCGAGCTGCAGGAGAAGAACCTCTACGTCTTCATGTGCGGCGAGCATAACGGCAAGCGCTTTTCCGAGCAGCTCGTCGAGGCTGGCATCCAGATAGGGTGGCCCACGAGGCTCGTGCCCTTCGGCCCGGAGATCCACCAGGCAGTCTTCGCCATCGGCTTCGCGTGCCGCGTGGCCATGGCTTTTGGCGGCATCAAGCCCGGCGACTTCAGAAAGAACCTCATCTACAACAAGGACCGCACGTACGCCTTTGTCATGGCCTTAGGCGACGTCACCGACGAATGGTACGCCAACGCCGCAGGGGCGATCAACTGGGGGTTCCCCACGATCGCAGACACCCCCATACCGCAGGTGCTGCCCACGGGCATCTGCACGTACGAGCACGTGGTCTCCAACGTGCCCCACGACCACATCACCGAGAAGGCCATCGAGGTGAGGGGCCTGAAGGTCCAGGTCGCGAAGGTTCCTATCCCCGTCTCGTACGGCCCTGCCTTCGAGGGGGAGAGGGTGCGCGGCGAAGACATCTACATCGAGATGGGCGGCGGCAAGACCGTCGCCGTCGAGTGGACCACCACGAAGCGGATGGAGGAGGTGGAAGACGGCCGAGTTGAGGTGGTCGGTCAGGACGTCTCGGATGTCCAGCCTGGCACGAGGCTCCACTTCGCCATGGTCGCAGAGGTGGCGGGCCGCAACTTCCAGGAAGACTTCGAACCCATCCTCGAGAGGCAGAACCACCACCTCATCAACCAGGCCCAGGGCATCATGCACATAGGCCAGAGGGACATCGCGTGGCTGCGCATCTCAAAGCAGGCAGTTGAAAAGGGGTTCAAGCTTGCCGACATCGGCAAGATCATCCACGCCAAGTACCACCAGGACTTCG
>CAYZAF010000241.1:0-4669 GCA_964476435.1 uncultured Syntrophaceae bacterium | reverse complement strand
TCTCGGCAGGACTTTACATATATAGTCGCGGCAGGCGAAAGGGCGTCGTACAATTGCTCGGTGGCATGTTGACCGAGGTAGCAGTTCAAATGGTACGTTCCCTGACCGAGATGCAGATTCAGTTCGAAAGTGATTCTTTTTGTTTCCCCTTCTTTGATAGAAAAACTACTACTTGTGAGCAATTCAGTCGACGTTTCAAAGACCTTGTACATGCTGCTGTCGGTCATGGTAATGGCAACGGATAATTGTTCGTATGTTTTATTGGCCGTAATATCGATATCGAAGATCGCCTTTTCGCCGGATTCAAATTGCGCAGCTCCGCCGTTTCGCCCGCGAAAGACTGCACTGGCAATAGATATGCCGCTCTGATCCCTCAGCGCAGCCTCAGTCTGTCCTCTGTTGAGATGTTCCTGCACCACCTCAGCGGCCGTCCCATGTGCCAGTATTCTTCCATGATCGAGGAGAATGCACCGATTGCACATTTCCACGACCGCCCTCAGATTGTGAGACACGAATATGATTGTTACCCCTTCTTTCAAGACAGATTTCATTCTTTCCGCGCACTTGTTCTGAAAAACATAATCCCCTACACTGAGTACCTCGTCCACAAGAAGAATATCTGGGTCAACATGGGCGGCCACTGAAAAACCGAGGCGGGCATACATCCCCGATGAATAGCGCTTGACAGGCGTGTCAATAAAGTCGCCTAGACCTGAGAACTCAACTATCCTATCGAACCTTTCCTTGATCTGTTCCTTTCTCATGCCGAGGATTGTGCCATAGAGAAAGACATTCTCGCGCCCGGTCAGGTCAGGATGGAATCCGGCGCTAATCTCTATGAGGGCAGACAATTTTCCGGCTACCAGCAATTTTCCTTCCGTCGGCTTCATGATGCCGGATAACACCCTGAGAATGGTGCTTTTCCCCGCTCCGTTCGACCCAATGATGCCCAGGGCTTCTCCTTTGTTCACGCGAAACGACACATCTCGCAATGCCCAGAACTCATTTTTCTTTAGCGTATCGCTTGAGAAGCCTTTAAGAGCCTTACGAGAAAATGCAGGTATCAAGTCTCGCAAGGAGTCATGGTATTCTCCTTTCTTGAATTTCTTTGATACGTGATCCATTTCAAGGACTATTTGAGCCATGGCATCCTCAAATTCTTTCCGCAAAAAGCGGCTCCACTTTTCTGAAAATGGCAAAGCTAAGCGCAAATGCAAGAAGAGATACTCCTCCTGCGTAGGAAATCCATTCGATGTCAGGCGCCTTATGCAACACCACGCATGAGTTCAGGGCTTCCAGAATTGGTGCAACCGGGTTGAGCAAAAGAAGGTTGGCCCATTTCCCGAACAAAGAGGCATCGTAAAACACAGGGGTCACAAATATGGCGAAAGTGAGAAACACTTCTACTAGGTATTTTACATCCCGATAAAAAAGATTTGCCGCAGAAAGAAGTACGCTCACACCCGTAGTGAACAGCCCGAGCAGACCCACGAGGATCGGAACCCAGAGCAAATAGGCGCTCAGCCCGATCCTTGCGATACCCAATATGATGATCAAGAGAACTGATGCAATGCAGAAATCGAACAACTGAGACAAAACAGCGGCAATCGGAAAAATCGCTCGGGGGAAATATATCTTGGTCACGAGGCTGACATTCGAGATAAGGCTGTACGTGGAGAAACGCAATGAAGCCGCAAAAAATGCCCAAGGGATCGCCTTGACGGAAACTGTGGCAATATCCGACACATCAAGCGGTTTATGTGAAAAAAGCGAAAGACCATACTTCACCAGCACTCCGGCGGAGGTGATCAGCATGGGCATGAGCACAGCCCACATGATCCCCATTACCGACTGCTTGTACTTGATTCGGATGTCCCTCCACGTGATCATATAGAGAAGATCACGGTGCTGATTGAGTTCACGAAAGAATTCGATCATCTTTTCCCCTTGCGGCGAATCCATCTCACAACTTGCTCCAGCGTGGTGAGGGGATTGCCTGCCATCTCTAGTAGGCTGTACAGTATGTATGGGATCAATTCGAGTTTGTTGATTTTGTATCCCACTCGATTTAGGTTGTCCCAATGGAATACGTAGAAATCCTTCCTCGTCAAGTCGATCCCGCTCCTTCCCAGCCTCCTCAGGTAGGAATGTCTAGTCTGAGAAAAACATCGTTCGAATTCTTGCTGGTCCAGATACGTTCTGCCGTACTTGATCAAGAACAGGAACCGCACCAAATCGTCAGAGTGGTACCGGCGGATCGATCCGAGAGTCGATGAATCATCGACTCTGGAAAAAGTAAGCACCTGGTGTACAAACCCGAAATCACAGTTCTGGAGCAGATCCATGCATAGATCCGCGTCATAGTAATACCCGAAATCTCTATAGAACGGATCACGGTCTCGAATCAACTCCGATCGCAGCAGGAGTTGCGTTTGCGAGCCAAACACGTAGATTCCTTCCACGAGGAACAGCCTGCATATCTCTCGGCCGGAAAAGAAATTGACCAAACAGGACAACCCGTTCGAAAAGACCCTATTTCCATTGTGACCGTACGCTCCGACAATACCAACCGAGGGGTGTTCTTCGGAGAATTCGATCATGTGCGAGAGACAGTCCCGAAATATCCAATCGTCCGCCTGCACCATTTTGCAGTACTTGCTCGAGGGCGAAATCTTTCGGAGCGCCTCATTGTAGTTGTCCCTTTGAGACAAGAAAACATCATTGACGTGGATACGAATGCGTGAATCCTGATCAGCATAGTATCGCGCTATCTGGGAGGATTGATCAGTGCTGCGGTTATCAAGGAGAACATACTCAAAGTTGGTATAGGATTGCGATATCACGCTTTCAATACATTGCGCGAGATACTTCTCCGTATTGTAAAACGGCGTCACCACACTCACAAACGGGCCGCCCGTCATTGATTCCTCTGCTGATCGAAAGAATCGGGGGATGACTTCATACGCCTCCTAGTACTTCATCGTATGCCGATTCCAGCCGTTCCCTGTTCCGTTCGAGACTAAGATCGATTTTGTCGATGACAGCCCGAGCATCCCTAACCAGCTTTTGGAAGCACCCCATCAATTTGTCCGCTGAAGCCAGCTGAATGTCGAGGCAGCAATCGGTCTGCGACATCTCCTCCATATAGACCGTCACCTTTCGATCATAAGAAACAGCCAATACGGGCTTGTGCATAAGATGGGCGAGAATGACGCTGTGGAGCCGGCTCGCGACGACAAAATCCACTGTATCAAGCGAACAGATGACATCGTTTACCGTGTCGATAAAGGGATTCATGACGGTATTCTCAAGAGACGTTTTGCTGCGTTGCAATCGGTCCATTATCTGCCTGACCGCTCGGCGGTCAGGCGTATCGGTCGTAAAGAATAGAACCGTATAACCTTGGGAAATGAGCTTATCGGCAAAGGATGCCATGGCCTCAATATACCTGTCATAGAAGGATACATCCGACTTGGGCCATTGCCGGGAAAGGTAAGCGATGGGGCTGATGCCTACTATTTTGCCGCATTGTCCGCCATTGGTTGCCGATCTCTTCGGCACTGGCTGGTAGCTGAAGGCGAGGTCAGGCAAGACAGGGTCGCTTTTTCCAAGGTGCATCTCCCGCAAAAGTTCCAGAGACCCCCAATCCCGATAAGAACGGTAAGAGGCGAGCTTGAGCGCCCACTTAACAAAGAACCTACTCAAGGCCGTGTCCAACTCACCCAGTCCTACAGAGAGGAAGATGAATCTTGTTCCGGTGAGCTTCGAAATCAGCGCCCACTTAAAGAGGACATATGGTTGCCCCCACGCCCCGCCCCAATACGCGTTGAGCTGCCCTCCCCCTGATACGATGAGCGCGTCAAAATCCCTCAAGATCCTGTGGGACAAAGCAACATGCTTGATCTCAGCAACGGCCGATTGTCCCATAGTCCGTGCTGCCCTCAGTGCGCCATAAGTCCTTGGGACCTTTCTTAACAGTGATTTTGCCTCCTTTGCCACTCGCGAAAACCTCTTCCCTGATCTCTCCGTGGAGTCCGGCTTGACTGCCGAAGGGAGCACGTTTCCTGATCTCTGGACAAGCGAATAGTACTCCAATCCCATCCCCGCGGAGGGAAATGCGCGTATCCCGTGCCGCCTTTCCGTGTCATCCGGATTTAAGGTAAAGCCCCAGATTTCCGCGGTCGGATATCGAATGAGAATGTTCTGGATAACAGCATCCTGTATGGCACCGTCTCCAAGATTCCCACCCGAATAAGGGGTCAGCAGCCCAATCTTCACGGTGTCCGCATGTCCGAGTTCATCGATTCGCCCCCAGGGCGTCCACTCCTCTCTGCCCACAGCTTTCCGAGTTGAAAACCAATAGAGTAGACAGACGTACCCTCCGCCAATTCTGGCTCCAAGCGGGTCAAATAACTAGAATTATTGGATTATTTCGGCAGACGCATTGCCTTGACCACGCTTCCACCGGTGTTTCTGGTCGAGTTGCCCTGTGGCAAGGAGATGCTCATTACGGTCGATCAGCTTGAAGGGAGGGCCTTCGAAGTCTTCGCATGCCCTTCCCTTCATCTTGCGCCGTCGGTAAGAAAGACTACTCCGATAGTCCTGAGCATGATCTTAAGGTCGAGAAAAAGAGACATGTTCTTCACGTAATACAGGTCGGACTCCAGCT
>CAYZAF010000240.1:0-13713 GCA_964476435.1 uncultured Syntrophaceae bacterium | reverse complement strand
CTTCCGGCTCCCTGGCCTTCTCGATTACAGGGCCGCCATATCGAAAGGGAGGGAAGGAAGGGTCCGGCTCAACATCGACGCGCACAAGGAGGAGGGCGACGGCCTTACGGAGCGCGAGGTCCTCGCCATGCTCTTCACGGTTGACGCCATACGAATAGCCATTGCTCTGGATGCTCTGGAGATGCCGACTGTCCGTTTCTCTACTGATGGGTGCTGGATCACCACCGGCGTCTCGAAGAGAAAAATAGTCTTCACAGCTGACCCGGCTGCCTGAATCAATGTGTGTGCTGCCCTCGACGGACGAGGGCTGATCTCCCTTGGCTGGCAGCGGTGCAGCTTTCTGGCTTTTTGATCGATAGGCGCCCCTCTCGCTGAAAGCCTCGAAGGACAAACCCATTGGCAAGAGCAGAATTGACAAACCGAAACGTCTTATGTCATATTAGACAGAATTAGCTTCCGCACAGCCACGAAGCCTTGAAGCAGCCGGAATAGGTTGCGGCGAACTATAGCCCTTAAGGAGTAGGACATGAGATATGCGGAGACTGGCCATAACTTAGAGATTGATCTGGCAAGAGGAAACATCGAGCGGGTAGAGACTGACCCCAAGGTCATGGAGACTCACCTTGGCGGCCTCGGCACCAGCATCAAGCTCCACTGGGATAGAGTTCCCCCTGAGGTCGGGCCATTCGACGATGGGAATATGCTGATATTCAGCAGCGGTCTTTTCAACGGCACCCCTGCCTTCAGCGCGAACCGAACCGTCGTCACCTTCGTTTCTCCGCAGAGCCATCTGCTGGCGTATCCGATGATGGGGGGGTTCTGGTCTGCGGAGCTGAAGTACGCTGGCTACGACAAGGTGATCCTCCGAAACAAGTCCCCCAATTGGGTGTACCTATGGATACACAACGACAAAGTGGAGATACGCGATGCCTCTCACCTGAAGGGTAGGGGCGCCCTTGAAACGCAAGACCTCATTAGGCAGGAGCTTAAGGAGCCGAGGGCCCAGGTGGCGGCCATCGGCCTGGCGGGCGAGAATAGGGTCTTCACGGCTTCCATCGAGCAGTCCAGGTCGAGCGCCAGCCGGCTCGGCGGGGGCGCTGTCATGGGAGACAAGAAGGTAAAGGCGATCGCGGTGCGGGGAACAAAGAGTATCAATCTGGCCCGAGGGGCTGAGTTCATGGAGCACATGAAGGGCGTGACGGAATACATAAACTTCCGGAATGCCAATCCCATTCCCGACGTGATGACCATCCTTTCCGGTATCGGGTCGCCCCAGGAGATGGTGCACACCGACGAGAAGTGGCACACGGAGAACTTCATGTGGGGGAATGCCCGCACGCGGAGGAGAGACTTCTGGAGCAAGGATAACCAGAACAATTGGATCACGAGTCAAAGCGCAGCGGTGAAGCGCCTCATAAGCTGCATGAACTGCCCGCAGCATTGCGGTGCACTGGTCTCCCCTCCGGAAGGCCCATACTTCATGATGAAGTGCTTCGGGAAGCTCACCTACTGCATGGGCGCCTACGTAGATGACCTCACGTTTAACTTCAAGATCCTCCAGCGCGCGACGGAATACGGGGTAGATTCATTCTCGACCCCCCAGGTCATGGCTTTTGCCGTCGAGCTTTACGAGGCCGGCATCCTCACCGACGCGGACTTCGAAGGATGCCCCTCCGACAAGGAGGGGAGGTTCTTCTGGCTCCTCGATAGGATCGCCCACAGGGAAGGAATTGGGGATATCCTCGCCGACGGCGTCTACTATGCGGCCCGGAAGATCGGCAAGGGAGCGGAGGAATTTGATCATAACACCATCAAGAGGCACGAGCAGCTCCCCCTGAAGCTGGGCACCCTGGACCCCCTCTATTTCCTTATGTATTCAACCAACGAGAAAATAAGCATCACCCAGATTGAAGGTCAGTGGCCCCAGTCGGCCTTTGCCACAAAGGAGCAGAGAGAAGCTTTCGTAAAAGACTGGCCCCAGCTCCCCGATGAAAAGTTCAAGCAGTACCTACTGGATTGGGAAATCAGGGGGGACCACGCGATACCATATTTCCCGACCCCTCAAATGTGCAGTGAGATCGTGGACTGGATGGAAATGCTGCACAACATTGACGACGCCGTCTGTATATGTGCCGGCATGTCTTCGTTTTGCCTGAAGCCTCCCTACCACATACACAACTACCCAAAACTGATCTCCGCAGCCACCGGCATGGACCTGGACGAGGCGGGACTGAAGAAGATCGCCAACAGGAGCCGGAATCTGCACAGGGCATTCAATAACAGAAGGGGCATGACAAGAGCCGATGAGAAGCCACCCCAGGACCACTGGAAGAGGAGATTTCCTGAGATCGAAGAGGAGCTCCTGTCGACGTACTACAAGTTCAAGGGATGGAACATGGACGGCATTCCCACGAGAGAGAGGCTGGAGGAACTGGATTTGGCCTATGTAGCCGAAGACTTGGAGAAGAGAGGTATACTGAAAAATGGCAACGATTAAGAAGAAGGTCAAGACGATCAAGATCGATGCGGACAAGTGCAATGGGTGCCGGGGATGCGAGATAGTCTGCTCAGCCTTCCATGCCGCACCGCAGTACGGCGAGATCAATCCGGCAAAGTCTCGCGTCCAGGTGACCAGTCACCGGCTGAAGAACATTTGGCTTCCCGTATTCGCCGGTGAGTATGCCCCGGCCGAATGCATGGGTAGAGATACATACGTGATTGACGGAAAGGAATACGACGAATGCGGCTTCTGCAGGGCTGCCTGCCCATCCAGAGATGTGTTCAAGGATCCCGACTCCGGCCTACCTTTGAAATGCGACATGTGCGAAGGTGAGCCAAAACCGAAGTGCGTTGAGTGGTGCCTCAATGACGTCCTCACCTACGAAGAGAGGGAAGAGGAAGTCGAGGAAGAGGTGAAGCTTGACGATGTGGAGGTGGGGCTGGAGTCACTGATAAACAAGCACGGACTGGAGAAGGTGATAGATACCGTTGCCCGCATGACCCAGAAGGAATAGGACGTCGGCTCGATTGCGATACAAATAGGGAGACCGTCTTAAGCGATTTCGATTTCGGACATTTCGATCGTCTCGCCGAACGTTCTGCACCGTGCCGGGGAGTGCGCCACGAATTGGGCCTTCCTGAACGGGCTGTATCCTTCCTAAAGTCTGGGGCCGGCGGACGTTCCATGACCTAGCCTCTTTCCCAATCGATCGTATACCCATCCTCAGTGCCAAAAGGCTTGCAGTCCCTCTCCTCCCGGGGTCTCCCTCACTGCCCTTTTTTGGTATATGCTATTGACCTCATATGAGGATATCGGTAGAGGAACTGACTCCGAAGGTGGTACAATGACTGCGGCTCAGGCTCCAGGAGGTCGTGACGAAGTATTCGCCAACGCGAGAAGTCATTCCGGTCCAGAGCACAAAGGCGCCCTTAGCTTTTCGTGTTTATGGGGCGCCGGAGTCGGATGGTTGACCCGAAGGGTGGAAACCTTAGAAACCCTCCAGGTCATGAAGGACCTCACCATAATATTTTAGATTTACGGAGGAACGTATGGCCACAGTACTGCTCATGGGTAGCCTCGATACGAGATCGCGGGAAACTGCCTACGCCAAGAAAATGATCGAGCAAAAGGGCTGCAAAGTCATCCTGATGGATATCTCTATGGGTGGCTACACGGAGTGCGGGGCGGACTACACGTGCATCGATGTGGCAAAGGAAGCTGGGGTCCCCTTTGAGCAGATATCGGGAAGGAAGGGCACCGCCGATAACATGGATCTCATGGTCAAAGGCGCGGTTCAGATAACGAGGAGGCTGTCCGATGAAGGCGCTATCGATGGCATCGCCGGCCTTGGCGGCGCAAGCAACACAACCGCGTTTTCCCGGGTTATGAAGACGCTCACCTTCGGTTTTCCGAAATTGATACTCTCCAGTTCAGCCGCCATGCCGGCTTACGCGGGCGCCTACTACGGTTACAAGGATATTGCCATACTCCACGCATGCCTTGATCTGAACGGTCTTAACAAGTTCGTGAAGGACGTTATCCGAAGGTTTGCCGGCATGGTGGTCGGTATGGTGGGGGTCGAGAAGACGGAGCTGCGGGCTGGCAATCGCGATGTCGCAATCTCGGAGTTCCAGTTTGTCGAGGCCTGCGCCCGCAAGATAATAAAGGTTCTGGAAACGAAAAACGTCCAGATCATACCTTTTCACGCTCAGGGCGTGGGCGACCGCATCATGGATGAGATGATAGGGGATGGCCTCTTCCGGGGCGCCCTCGATCTGGTTCCCGCGGGTCTCTCGGAGGCGATTTTGGGAGGCAACCGAGATGCGGGCATGGAGCGGCTGGATAAAGAGATGGCAAGCGGAATACCGGTAATCCTGACCCCCTCCGGGTTCGACCTTTTCTCGTGCGGACCTTATGCGAGGAGGTTTTCCGATCCCCTCTGGAAGAAGAAGAGGATAGAGAAGAGAAAGCTCTATATCCAGGACGAGCTCCGGGTCCAGGCGAGAACCAGCAAACAAGAGATGGAAATCATAGGCAAGGCCTTTTCGGAAAAGCTGAACAAGGCTAGGGGCAAGGTGGCTGTTTTTGTTCCGCTCCGCGGTTTCTCTTCGTTGAGCGTCGAAGGAGGACCCCTCCACGACCCGGAGTCTGACAAGGCTTTGGTCGGGAGCCTCAGGAAGCAATTGAACAGGAGAGTGGTCGATCTCGTCGAGATGGATTGTGCCTATAACGACGACCTGTTCGCCCAGGCGATTGCCGACCACTTCATGGGCATGCTTCAAGAAAGTTAGTCTCAGAAAGGAAGCTACGGCGCCTTTTACTGAAGCAATAGAGATGATAGAATAGCCAAGCGGTCTGAAGTCTTCCCAGAAGGGCGCCCGGCGGCCGCCTCTTCGGGGGAGGTCTGAATTTTTCGCTGAGGCTTACATAGGGGAGAGGACGATGTCTATTGCGATAGTGGGAATGCTCGATGAGAGGGAAGAGGTCCTGAAGGTAATCAAACAGCAGATCGAGAAAAGAGGCCATAAAACCCTATTGATAGATATCGCCGTGGGAAACGGTGCCATTGTCCCTACCCTCAAAGCGGATGTGAGCAGCCGAGAGGTCATCGGCCTGGCTAAAGGGGCGAAGGGTTCCGCTGCGGGCAGGGAGGCCGCAGTCTCCCGCATGGCAGAGGGCCTCACAAAGAAAGTCATTGCCCTCCACAAGTCGGCCGAGCTTGAGGGGATAATTGCCGTAACCGGCATGACGGGTGCCCTCATTTCGCTTGCGGCCATGAAGGCCTTGCCCTTTGGCGTTCCCAAGCTTCTCATCACGGGCTCGACTGCCATGCCCGCCCATGCGGAACAATTCGCCGAGTATCTCGCCGTCAAAGACGTTACGGTGATGCACGCCCCGGTCGATACTGTGGGCATCAACGAGCTCGTGAGAACCCTGGCAGTCAATGGGGCCAACGCCATATCGGGCATGGTGGAGGCATCTTATGTCCCGGCTCCGGGAGAGCGGCCATCCGCTGCCCTGACGGAGTTCGGCTCCTGCGAGAGAGGCGCCCACTTTGTTCGTAAGATGCTGGAAGAGAAGTTCGAGATCGTCTCCTTTCACTCGAACGGCTTGGGCGACCAATCGGCTATGGAACTCGTAAGAAATGGCTATTTCGCCGCATTAGTCGACCTCGTCCCCGCTGCCTACAGCGAGTACCTCCTTGGCGGAAACCGGCCTTCCGGACCCGATCGGCTCGACATCGCAGCCGATCAGCCTATTCCTTATGTACTTTGTCCCGGCGGTTTCGACATGATAAGCTGCGGCCCCCTCGAGAGGAAAGACAAGGGTGATGCCCTCTGGGTTTCAAGGCGCCTCGGGGAGAGGAAGCTCCATGTGCAAGATGCCATGAGGGTTCAAGCGAGAACGAGCACTGAGGAGATGAAGGAGATAGCTACGGCTGTTGCGGAAAGGCTCAACCGATACATCCTCAAGGCCAGGGTGAAGGTGGTGATTCCCCTGGGAGGCTTCTCGAATCTGAGTGCTGCAGGAGGCGAGCTCCATGACCCGGCAGCCGAGCTTGCTTTTGCCGAGTCCCTCAAGGGGCGGTTGGATCCGGAAATAGAGGTGATCGAAGTCGCTGAAGACATAAACAGCCCTGAGCTTGGTGAGGCCGTTGTAGGCGCGCTTTCAAGGGGCTGGAGCGCAGTGCACCATGGAGCTTCACCCTCCCACAGAAACCTCCAGCGTTCCCATAAATAGCGCGGCCACGGCAGGCCTTAGCTCGAAAAAAATGCTTGACAGATTCTGCAGCCAGAAGTATAAAGTAGGAACATAGTTGCATAAGACAACAATTAGGTTGCATGATGCAACGTAAAGACCAGCGCGATGCACCGCACTCCATGATGGAGAAGTGTATCGCAGCCATCTCGTTCGGCTAGCAAGGACCGTTGGGCCCCGAATCACTCTAACGCCGATCAGATTATCACGGATGAGGAGGAAGGTACTATGGGTTATACCATCGGCATCGATACGGGCGGCACTTTCACCGACATAGCGGTTATAGACCAGAACGGCGCCGTAACGACCGGTAAAGCCTTATCGACCCCACCCGCCTTCGCGGAAGGCATCATGAACGGATTGGAGAAGACTGCCCGCTCCCTCGGAATAACCACAGAGGGAATGCTTGCAGAAACCGATGTCTTTGTCCTGGGTTCGACCATCGCTACGAATACTATAATCAATCGTTCCGGAGCGAAGACCGGCCTTATTACCACGGTTGGTCACGAGCATGTGCACCATATTGCCCGGGGTGGGTTTTCAAAGTGGGCAGGGCTTTCAGACAGCGAGACCCGAGAGGCGTACAGGACGAGGAAAGTGGACCCCCTCATTCCCAAGGCGCTTGCCAAGGGCGTGACGGAGCGGGTCGATTGGAAGGGCACCGTGGTATGCGCCCTCAACGTTGCGGAGGCGGAGCAGGCAATAGAGAGCTTGGTACAACAGGGGGCAGAGAGCATCGCGGTCTGTTTTCTCTGGTCCTTCAGCAACCCTCTCCATGAGAAAGAAGTGAAGAGGATTCTGTCAGAGAAGTACCCGGGAACCTATTTCTCCATTTCCCACGAATTGGCCCCGACGCTGGGGGAATACGCGAGGGCGAACACCACCATTATCGACGGCTACGTTGGTCCTGAAGTGAAGAAGTTCCTCATGTCGCTGGACGAGCTGCTTTCGCAAAAAGGACTCCGTCGCCCCATGCTCGTCATGCAGGCCCACGGAGGGTGCGTGGTCGGGCGCGAGGCAAGGCCGTTCACGACATTCAGCTCCGGACCCGCTGCAGGTGTGATCGCCTCGAGATACTTGGGGAAACTCCTTGGGTATGAAAACATCATCACCACAGATGTAGGCGGAACGAGTTTCGATATCGGCCTTATCGTGAAAGGCCTTTTGACTTACGCACGAGAGCCCGTTGTCGCCCGGTTTCCCGTCTCCTTTCCCATGGTCGACGTTATATCGATCGGCGCGGGAGGTGGGAGCATCGCCTGGATCGACCCGTTGACAAATCTCCTGCGCGTCGGCCCCAAGAGCGCAGCTGCCTTCCCCGGCCCTGCCTGCTATGGGTTCGGCGGCACGGAGGCAACGGTCACCGACGCAGACATGGTCCTCGGCTATCTGAACCCCGACTATTTCCTCGGCGGCACCATGAGGCTGTATGCCGACAAGGCCGAAACGGCCATCGGGAAACTGGCGGATCGCCTAGGGTGGGACGTCACCAGGACAGCTGCAGGGATATACGACATAGTCAATGCGAAGATGGCAGACCTGGTACGAAGCGCCACTATCGAAAGGGGCTACAACCCAAGTGAGTTTGCCCTCTTCGGCTATGGGGGAAACGGGCCTATGCACGCTGCCATTTATGCCGCTGAGCTCGGAGTCGACAAGATCGTGATACCATCGGTTGCCTCTACCTTCTCTGCCTTCGGGTCAGCCACCTCGGATATCCTCCACAGCCATCGAATGTTCCATTTCAGCCCCATTCCAATGGACCCAAAGGTTTTCAACAGGAATTTCAATACCCTGGAAAAGATGGTCGATGAGGAGCTGAGCGCCGACGGCATCAAAGAGGGGGACCGGGTCTTCAACTACGCGATTGACATCAGGTATGGCGCTCAATACTACACGTTGCGCATGCCGATAGAGAGAAGGAAATACGATGTCGCAGGCATTGAGGGTCTATGCGGCCAATTTGACAGGCTCTACGAATCTCTCTATGGAAAAGGATCGGAGTATACGCTCCTCTCAGGCAGGTTTGTGACTGCCTTCATGGTGGATGGCATCGGCAGGATTCCGAACCCTGTGCTCTCAAAGCACACATTGAAGGGCCGGAGTCCCGCTCGGGCGCTGAAGGGGCAGAGGAAGGCGTTCTTCAGGGGCTATGACGAGTATCGACCTACGGACATCTATGACTACTCGAAGCTGGAGGCGGGGAATGCGATTTCCGGCCCGGCGATCATCGAAGCAGTTCAGACCACTACGGTCATTCCCCCCGGCAGGGAAGCGACCATCGACGAGTATCTTAACATCGTAATCCAATAATGGAGGTTGCCTGCGTGGAAATGAAAAAGTTGGACCCCGTTACCTTTGAGATACTCTCCCATAGATTGGAACAGATCATTGCCGAAGCGTACTACGCCATAAGCCACGTATCGGGCAGCGCCGTCGTGATGGAAGTGGGAGACCATCAGGAGGCAATACTTGACAACCACGGCAATCTGGCCCTTTTCGGCGCCGGCCTCGTCCATTGGACGTCGTCGCTCGCCCTTGCGGGAAACTACATTGTTCGGGAGTATGAGGAAGATCCCGGTATCTTCGAGGATGATCAGTTCATATGCAACGATCCCTATACCGCTGCCAGCCATGCCCCGGACATAGCTTTGATAGCACCCATTTTCTACAGAGGGCAGCGAGTCGGCTTTGCCGCTGCCGATTCCCACCAGATGGATGTCGGCGGCAGGGATCCCGGGGGAATCATGGTGAGGCCGGAGCAATGCTATGAGGAAGGGCTGCAGATCCCTGCGATGAAGATCATCGAGAAAGGGAGATGGCGGAAGGACGTGGTCAATCTCATACAGAGCTCGGTAAGGACCCCCGTCTTTTCAACCGTGGAAATCGCTTCCAAAGTGGCGGCGAATAACGTTATCAAAGAAAGGGTGGTCGCCCTGTGCGACCGCTACGGCGTGGATACCGTCCTGACCCTTTTCCAGCAGATACAGGATGTGTCGGAAGAAATGGTGAGGGCGAAACTGAGAAGAATTCCGGACGGCAGGTGGAAGGCCATTCACTACAACGAGGGGATTAATCCAGAGCGGCTGACTCACTACAAGCTCGTCTGCACGCTCATCAAGGAGGGCGACACGCTCACGTACGATATGACAGGAACAGACCCCCAGTCCCCCCATTGCGAGAACTCCAGCTATGCGGCTACCATCGGTAATCTCCTGGGCGCCTATGTTGTCATGCTCTGCCACGATGTCCCCTGGAGCTCCGGCATTCACAGGCCCATTAGGTTCAACATACCTGAGGGTTCGATGGCTAACCCGAGGAAGCCCGGCGCGTGTTCGTACAGCACTCCCTCGGGAAGCGGCTACGCCATAGAAGGCTTAGGGCAGGAGCTTATGTCGAAGATGCTCCAGACGAGCGAGGAGGACAGGAAGGAATGCTGCGGCGTTCCCGGCGGAGCCATCCATGACACGCAGATCGGCGGGATAAACCATGATGGCGGCTACTTCACTACCGTTCTCATGATGGGTATCGCAGGGGGCACAGGCGGGTTGCCCGATCGAGACGGGGACAACGTCGCGGGGAATATGTGGAGCCCCAAGATCAAGCTTTCCGATGCGGAGATACATGAGATACTCTACCCGGTCCTGACCCTTTATCGGAAGGAGATCCCCGATACGGGCGGTATAGGGAAATTCAGGGGAGGAAACGCATTGGCAACGGCTTTGATGCCATGGGACGCCGGGGGGCCTTTGACGAACATCGGCCTGAGCCACGGATTTGAGGCCAGGGTCGGGAATGGCACGACAGGAGGTTACCCCGCACCCAATATCGAAATGCACGTCGTGAGGAACTCGGATGTCAAGGAGCGGTTCAAACGCGGTGAGTTCCCGCGGGACGCCCAGGAGATCGCAGGAGAAGAGAGCCATCCTTATCCAAAGAGCCTTTGGGAGGTGAATGGCGATGATGTGCTGGTCTACCTGTGCGGCGGTGGCGGGGGATATGGAGACCCTCTCGAGCGGGACCCCCAGCTGGTTCTCAAGGACGTGAGAGAGGGGGAGTGTACCATCGGCTATGCGCGCGAGAACTACGGGGTCGTCGTAGCGCCCGGCTCGCTCGACCTCGACGAGGGGGCTACAGATACGGTGCGGCAGGAAATGAGAGCCCTGAGGCTAAAGGAGGGAAGGCGCGAGGCTTAGAGGAGGTGGCGAAGTGGTGAGAGTTCTGGAATACCTGGCAATAGATGAAAAGGAAAGGGTCTTCAAGTGCCTCAAGTGCGAAACCGTTCTGGGCCCCGCAACGGAGGACTACAAGAACCATGCGCTGAAGAGAACCGTATCCATTTCGAAGGCACAGCCGGCTTTCCTGGCTTCCTATGCAGCGGAGAAAAACACCTTTGTCATGAGGGAGTATTACTGTCCCCACTGTGCAGTCATGTTCGAGGTAGACATGGTGCAGAAGGATGAGCCGCAGATACAGAGCATTGAGCTCAAGCTCTAGCAGATTGGAGGGGAAAAGCCCGGGCGAACGTGGTGGCAACGACGGTGAGGTGAATCGGGTCATCGCAAAGACGAAAGGCATGGGGAAATAGACGATGAGAACAGCAGACAGCAATCTTCGCGTTTTCTACCTGGGAACAAAGATCGTGCACGGTGTGGGGAGCGTGGCCGAGACTGGAGCGGAATTGAAGGGCCTCGGCGCTACGAAGGCCCTGGTAGTGACGGACAGAGGCATAAGAAAAGCCGGACTCGTGGACGGGGTTTTGCGATCCCTGGAGGAAGCAGGCACGGCCTTTGTCGTCTTTGACGAGGTTGAGGAGGATCCCGGAGGAGCCACTGTCGGGAGAGGTGCTGAGCTGGCTTCCCGCGAACGATGCGACGGCATCGTGGTTGTCGGAGGTGGAAGCCCCATCTGTGCGGGAAGGGGTATAGGCGTGGTGGTGACAAACGGGGGAAAGATCCGTGATTACACGGGTTTGAACAAAGCGAAAAAGCCCCCCCTGCCTTTGATTGCCATACCAACGACAGCCGGTTCTGGGGCTGAAGTCTCCCAGTTCATCGTGCTCAAAGATGAGGAAGTGCACACAAAAATGGTGGCCGGGAGCCCTCTCTACTTTCCGAAAGTGGCTATTCTCGACCCCCTTTTGCTGAGAGGCTTGTCCTTCGGACAATTCGTTGCAAGCGGCGTGGACGCCCTGGGCCACGCAGTCGAGGCCTTTCTGACGAGCGTTACGACGCCGATTACCGATGCCGTGGCGCTCCAGGCAGTAACGATGATTTACGAGCACCTGAGGCCGGCTGCCACCAGCGATGACCTTGATGCCAAAGAGGCCTGCCTCATAGCGAGCACAATGGCGAATATCGCGGCAGGCAATGCGCGTCTTGGTCTCGTTCACCTGATGACCAATCCCATGGAAGGCATGTTCCACATACCCCACGGCATTGCAGTAGGCACGCTTCTCCCCTATGTGATGGAATTCAACCTGCCGGCGAGCCACGTGAGGTTTGCCTCCCTCGCAAGGGCCATGGGGGAGAGTGGTGCGGTCGGATCGATCGAGGATCTCGCCCGCCGTGCCTTGGTTGCCCTGAAGAGACTCCTCGCCGATCTGAACTTTCCCAGGAAATACTCAGAGCTGCAAGTCGATCGCGGGTCGATACCCCAGATGGCCGCCATGGCAATGGGTGGTCAGTATTCGGTTTACGATCCCAGCAAGGAGTATTCTATGACCGCCCCGGTCCCTACGACGAATATAAGGAAAGCCACCATGGGAGACTTGATCAGGCTCTATGAAAACGCGTTCGAGGGGTGGGATTAGAGGCGTTTTGTCGGAAGCCTTATTCCAATTCTAAATCATGACGATATCGAGGCGCCGAGGAAGGAGCGACGAAGGTGCACAGTTGCAGTACATCGAGGAGCAGATGACGAAGGCAACAAAGATAGCGCCGAGTTAGAATTGGAATTACGTGCCAATGTACGAGGGAACGGATATGCTGCCGGGGCATCCCGCTTATCGGGGCCCATGAAGAAGGACGCGACCAGGAGGCCAATGTGGGAAAGCTGAAGTTTACCGTGGCGTGCTCTTCGTATGACAGGATTCATGCGCTCATCGACGGAACCGTGGTCCCGGAAGGTATGGATCTCAACTTCATTCCTCTGGAAGTGGAGGAGATATTCTGGCGTCAGTTGAGACATCAGGAGTTCGACGGCTCGGAGATGTCGTTTTCTTCGTATACCATGGCAAGGTCCAGGGGGGATGAACGGTTTATCGCCATTCCCGTATTTACTTCCAGGTTTTTCCGCCACTCATGCGTCTATATCAACGTTGAGAAGGGAATCAGCCGTCCTGAGGATCTAAAGGGGAAAACAATCGGGGTCCCCGAATACCAGATGACGGCAGCCGTCTGGCTCAGGGGCATTTTCCAGCACGAATACGGCGTGTCCCCCCGGGACGTGCACTGGCGCAGCGGTGGGGAAGAGACGCCCGGCCGCGAGGAGAAGCTGCGCCTTCAGCTGCCGGCTGACATTGATTGCCAGCCTATTCCGCATGACTTGGTCCTTTCGGACATGCTCGACCAGGGAGAGATTGACGCGCTCTTCACCGCGCGAACGCCCTCCTGCTTTCTCAGAGGCTCCCCCAACGTTAGGCGCTTGTTCGAGAACTACGGGGAGATCGAGAAAGAGTACTATCTCAAGACGCACATCTTCCCCATTATGCACACCATAGTGATCAAGCGGGCGGTGTACGAGGCAAACCCATGGGTGGCCGTGTCGCTCTACAAGGCTTTCCTCGCTTCCAAGAATCTTACCCTGCAGAGCATGAAACAGACTTTCGCCCTCCATGCCACGCTGCCCTGGCTCATCTCCTATGTGGATGAGACAAGGAGGCTCATGGGCGATGACTGGTGGCCTTATGGAATTGAGAAGAACAGGCAGACAATCGATGCCCTCTGCACCTATTCGTACGAGCAGGGGCTTTCCCTTCGCCCTATGACGGTAGAAGAGCTCTTCGCACCGGAGACGTTCGATGAGTTCAAGATTTGATTTCAGCTGCCATCGCTCGGACCGCATCCCTGCCATGGCGTGACCATGAATCAGGCTTTCTGGAGGTAGGGCCATGCCAATGACAGTGATTCCAAGGGTAGACTCTCTTTGCCCCCGTACGTCTATTTCAAGGCGAGTGAGCCTGTTGCTGGCGAGTGAATACCTCAACTGAAGGAGAAAGAAGTGAAAAGCGTCAATGTGACCGTTAATGGACTGCCGCATCAGTTTATTGTAGGCCCCGGGCAGGTGTTGCTGGACATATTGCGTGAGGATCTCGGGTTGACCGGTACCAAGCAGGGCTGTGACCGCAAAGGGCAGTGCGGCGCCTGCACGGTGATCGTAAACGGCAGAGCCGTCCTTTCCTGCCTCACGAAAGCAGCCGGCCTTGACGGCGCCAAAGTGATTACGGTAGAGGG
>CAYZAF010000239.1:0-3268 GCA_964476435.1 uncultured Syntrophaceae bacterium | reverse complement strand
GCCATGGCTACGACGAATTCCAGCCTCCAGAAGATGCTCAGGGAGATAACCGAAAGTGCCAACACGGTCTCTGCCTCTTCCACGGAGCTTTCCGCCATCTCAAAACAGATGTCCACCAGCGCGGAGCAGACGTCCATGAAGGCAAACGGCGTGGCAGGCGCAGTGGAAGAGATGAGCACGAACATGACCTCAGTGGCGGCCGCCACGGAACAGGCATCGACGAACATCGGCGTCGTTGCCGCATCGACGGAAGAGATGACCGCAACCATAGGGGAGATTGCCCGGAACTCGGAGAAGGCGAGGTCCATTACCGCAGGGGCCGTCGACCAGGCCAACCAGGCGACGACCAAGATCACCGAGTTGGGCAGAGCAGCCAAGGACATCGGCAAGGTGACCGAGACCATCAGCTCCATCTCTGCGCAGACGAACCTCCTTGCCCTGAATGCGACCATTGAGGCTGCCAGGGCAGGTGCGGCAGGCAAGGGCTTTGCCGTGGTTGCAAACGAGATCAAGGAGCTGGCCCAGCAGACGGCATCTGCCACGGAGGATATCAAGAACCGGATAGAGACGATACAGGCTTCAACTGGCGTAGCCGTGACCGACATCGAACAGGTCTCCCGCGTCATCCAGGAGGTGAGCGAGATAGTGGGCACCATGGCAGCAGCCATCGAAGAGCAGTCCGTGGTGACGAAGGATATCGCGAACAACGTCGCTCAGGCGGCCCAGGGCACCCAGGAAGTGAACCAGCGCGTGGCCCAGACCTCGTCCGTGGCAATGACCGTTGCCCAGGACGTGGCAGAGGTGAACCAGGCATCCGGCGAGATATCGTCAAGCAGCTCCCAGGTGCTCCTCAGCTCGGAAGAGCTGTCGAGGCTGGCAGAGCAGTTGAAGCAGCTGACGTCGCAGTTCAAGGTGTAGCTTAGCGCCAAGGAAGGGAGGCTTGTGATATGGCACAGCAGGCGCAAGAGAAAACCGGCTCTTTTCTTGTCTCCACCTTTCATGTGGGGGAGACGCTCCTCGGCATCGACACCCTGAGAGTCCAGGAGATTATCAGGGTGTCGGACGTGACGAAGGTGCACCATGCCCCTGAGTACGTCCAAGGGGTGATCAACCTCAGGGGCAAGATCGTCACGGTCTTGGACCTCTCCCGCAAGCTCGACTTCTCTCCGGCAGAGATCGGCGACGAGAGCAGGGTAATCATCGTCGATCACGAGGATGAGTACATAGGGCTCCTCGTGGACTCGATTTCAGATGTCATCGTCGCCGAACGGGAGCATATGATACCCTCCCCTGCCAATGTGGAGGGTACGCAGGAGAGGTTCTTTCAAGGGATCTATCACGGCGACCAGGGCCTCGTTGCGGTCCTCGATGTGGAGGAAGTGCTCCATGTAGGCGACAAGTAGGAAGCGGCGGCGAAAAGCATGAGCATTAAAGTCCTCGTCGTCGACGACACCATAGTGTACCGCAAAATCGTGAGCGAGGCGCTCGCGGGAGTACCCGGCGTGGAGGTGGTATCGACCGCCTCAAACGGCAGGATTGCCCTGTCCCGTATTGGGGCCCTGAAACCCGACCTCCTCGTCCTCGACATCGAAATGCCCGAGATGAACGGGCTCGAAGTGCTCGGGGCCATAAAAGAGAAATCCCTCGACGTAGGCGCGATCGTGCTGAGTGCCCTTACGGTCAAGGGAGGCGAGCTCACCATGAAGGCCCTGGAGCTCGGTGCCTTCGACTTTGTCACCAAGCCCGAAGGTGCCTCTGCCGACGAGAGCAGGGAGCAAATCAAAGGGACCCTCGTCCCGTTGGTAAAGGCATACGGCCATGCCCGGGAGATCAAGTCGATCCTCAAAGGGGTCAAGGGAGGCAGGCCCGCTTCGCGCCCGCCTCTTGAGACGAGCACGAAGGCCGGGGAGCATGGAGAACCCCCCCTGCGAACACAGGCGCTCCTTACAGCCAGGCATGCCTCAGAGGCAGTAGGCATAGGCGTGTCAACAGGAGGACCGACCGCGCTTATGGAGGTCCTGCCGAAGCTGGCTCCCGATCTGAACGTGCCCATCTTCATTGTCCAGCATATGCCGCCTGCATTTACGCGGTCCCTCGCGGCGAGCCTCGACTCCCGCTGTGCCTTGAGGGTGAGGGAGGCGGAGGATGGGGAGACGGTGCAGGCAAATACGGGCTATCTGGCACCGGGAGGAAAACAGATGAAGGTGACCCTCGGGGCGGACGCCTTGACGAAGATCATCCGGGTCACTGACGACCCTCCTGAGAACCACTGCAAGCCTTCCGTGGACTACCTTTTCAGGTCCCTGGCCCACCATTACGTGGGCCGCGCTACAGGGGTCATCATGACAGGCATGGGCAACGACGGGACCCTCGGGTGTAGGCTCATGAAGCGGAGCGGAGCGGTCGTGATTGCCCAGGACGAGCTTTCGTGCGTGGTGTTCGGCATGCCCGGGGAGGCCATTCGGGCCGGCGTGGTGGATGTCGTCTCCCCCCTCGACCAATTGGCCGGCGCCATAGCGAGAACAGTGAGACAGAGGTAATCAACGTGGTGAAAGTCCTTCCCGAAGAATTCACGGTCTTCTCGCGCTACGTCCTTGCCATCTCAGGGATATACCTCGACGCATCAAAGACCTACCTCATCGAGACAAGGCTCGACGGGCTCCTGAAAGAACTGGGCTGCTCCTCCTTCAGCGAGCTGTTCTACAAGGCCCAGTCAGACGGGACGAAGAAGATCCGGGAGAAGATCATCGATGCCATCACCACGGGCGAAACGCTCTTCTTTCGCGACTCTGCCCCCTTTGACCTGCTCCAGCACAAGGTCCTTCCCGACCTCATCGACAAAAGGACCAAGAAAGCAGCAACGCCCCTGCCCGTTCCCATCCGCATCTGGAGCGCAGCCTGCTCGACTGGCCAGGAGATTTACAGCATCGCCATCATCATAAAAGAGCTTCTCGGGGACTTGTCCCGTTACAATGTGAGACTCATGGGTACCGACATCTCGGACGCGGCCCTGGCGAAGGCCAGCTACGGCGCCTTCAACAACTTCGAGATCGAGAGGGGGCTCTCCAAGGATAAGCTCCTCAAGTACTTTGTCCAGGAAAAGGGTAACGGCACGTGGAAAATAAGGGATGAGGTGCGGGCCATGGCAACCTTCAGGAAGCTCAACCTCATGGAAGACTTCAACGGCATAGGCAAGTTCGATATTGTTTTCTGCAGGAATGTGGCGATCTACTTCACGGAAGAGGACAGGATCAGGCTCTTCAAGAAG
>CAYZAF010000238.1:0-10746 GCA_964476435.1 uncultured Syntrophaceae bacterium | reverse complement strand
GGTTTTTACACGGATCGCCGCCCCAAGCCTTTCTCGCTGCCCATCGGGATCAGCTTCACCCTTGTGGGGCTCTTGCTGCTTTCGCTGGCTTCTAACTTTCACATGATGCTCCTGTCGACGGGCATCGTCGGCATGGGCTCTTCCATATTTCACCCGGAATCCTCCCGCCTCGCCAGACTGGCCTCGGGTGGTCAGTACGGACTGGCCCAATCCATATTTCAGGTTGGCGGGAACGTCGGCTCTGCCGCCGGGCCCCTCCTCATCGCGTTTATCGTGCTGTCCAGAGGACAACCGAGCATTGCCTGGTTCTCGATTCTTGCCCTGGCGGCGATAATCGTTCTTTTGCCCGTGAGCCTTTGGTACAAGGGACACCTTACATCCAAAGCGAAAACTGGCGCTGCGCGGCCCGCGGTCTCGCCTGTATCGCCGCGAAAAGTGCACATCTCGATCGCCATTCTCGTCGCGCTTCTCTTCTCCAAGTATTTCTACTTGTCGAGCATCAACAACTACCTCATTTTCTATCTTATGAGCAAGTTTCATGTCTCCGTACGCCTCGCCCAGATTCACCTTTTCATCTTTCTGGCCTCCGTGGCCGTGGGAACCTTTGTCGGCGGACCCGTGGGCGACCGCATTGGCCGCAAGTACGTGATCTGGGTTTCGATCCTCGGCGTTCTGCCCTTTACGCTCCTTCTGCCGCACGCCAACCTCTTCTGGACCACGATTCTCACCATCGTCATCGGCCTCGTGCTCGCATCCGCCTTTGCAGCAATTGTCGTCTATGCGCAGGAACTGCTGCCGGGAAAAATAGGGATGATTTCGGGCCTTTTCTTCGGGCTGGCCTTCGGAATCGCCGGGCTCGGCGCGGCGTTATTCGGCCGCCTCGCGGATGCGACGAGCATCGACTTTGTCTATAGGATGTGCGCCTATCTTCCGGCCATCGGTCTCTTAACCGCTTTCCTGCCGAACTTGCAGGAGAGCCGGCGGCGGCTCAAGGCATAGGTGCCCTGTCGCGGTGAGTGCTCCGAGCGCGCACCTCGATGCGGCCCGGGGACCATAAGGGTCGGGCAGACTTGCTGTACGACGGGGAAGGCTCGCTCCACCTTATTCCAATCCTTCCGGGGGTCGGTTCCCCGCGGCTTGCCGCGAAGGCTGTTTGCTTTTTTCGTCATTGATACCCCGTCGCTTGCGGCGGGGAGGGTCATTTCTCACTCGGCGCTATCTTTGTTGCCTTCGTCATCTGCTCCTCGATGTACTGCAACTGTACACCTTCGTTGCTCCTTCCTCGGCGCCTCGATATCGTCATGATTTAGAATTGGAATTACTTATCGAGCCACTCCCTCATCCGCCACACCGCATCGAACTTCTTCAGATATGTCTTGGTCTCCTCCGGCAGATGGCACGTCCATCCGTCACTGCAGGCTTTCAGCGACCGCTCGACCCTCTTCGAGCCGCAATTGTACGCTGCAGCGAGATACCGGGGCACGGTCTGCGCGTCGTTGCCTATGAGGAGAAGATAGTCGCTCGGTAGGTCGCCCAGGTCCGAATCGAACAGCAGGAGCGACGCCTTTGCCGCGTTGACGAGGTCTCGGGAGCCCGCGACAAAGCTCCTCTCGAGGGCTGCCCCGCGGTACTTCCTCAGCATCTTCTCGTATGTTCTGGGAATGAACTGGAAGAGGCCTCTCGCTCCGGCGGGCGACCGGCTGTAGGCGTACGCGTCGTTCGCGTTGGCCCCGATGATCGTCAGTACCTCGTGGACGAGGGCTGTTTCGCCTCCCGGGGGACGCTTCTTGAACCTCAGAGGGTCGATATGCTCGACTATGGAGAGTACCAGGGAGATCTCGGTGGGGGCGACATCGTCGGGGACCTCCTGGAGAGCCCGCAAGGCCACCTTCCTTTTTTCAAGGTCGCCCCAGGCCGATTCTATCTGGCTCTTGAGATAGGTGAGCCCTTCTTCCCGCACTTCCGGCGTATCGATCTGGGGGCTGTAAGGCGTATAGATGACCTCCCTATAGCCTTTCCGCCCGCCGCGAACCATCGTGCGCAGGGCGAGGACCGCCATGTTCCCGGGAGATCTCACTTCGAACCGCGAGGCGACGCCATTGTTTACGATCTTGACGACGTCGAAGCCCTCGGTCTCGCATCCCTTACTCGTGAACCGCACGGCTTTGATGTCCCTTTCGTTGAGGTCCTCCACCGCAAGGAGAAAAACCGGCTCGATGACCCTTCTCTCGAGGACTTTGAGCTTCGTTCCCCCGTGCCTGCCCCTCACGGGAACCACCACTTTTTCGATGCTTACGGTGTAGCCGGATTCTGCGTCGCTGAGAAATGCCCTGGCCCTTGCGATATCTTCCCTGATGTCGAAGCCGGTCTCCGGCTGGGTGTCGGTCACTGTGGTGACCAGCTGGTCCTCGGGTGTGCCGGCGGCTGGCTGGCCGATCTCTTCGGAGGTGTCTGGCGGCTGGGAGGGTTCCTGAGAAAGGGTGGCAGGCGGCTGGCCGGCCTCCTCTAAGGCGGGATGAGCCGCTGTACCAGGCTCCTCCTGACCCCATAGAGGGGCAGCGGCGAATGGGCCCAAGGAGAAAAGAACCGCGATGACGAGACAGGACTTCACCCGGCGCATGTCTCGAATACTGCAAAACACATTCCGTAACAATGTCAGGCATCGTAGAGACAAGCAGTCTTCACAGATACGTTGTGCAAGGGTCGTAAAACATATTGCATGACCTCCGGGGCAATGGCCAGCCCCGGTCGTTTAGTCTGAGCCAGTCGGAATTCTCCGACCAACTTAGTCGGAAAAATTCCGTCAAGTATCGTTCTTCTCCTGACGTTCGGGCAGGCCCTGCTTATATTTACCGCAAAGAACTCGGGGCACGTGCCGTCGTAGCCTTTGAGTCAATCGGAAACGGAGGGAGAAGATGCCAGGGATAAGCCACGTATGCGTATCGGATACCCATTTTGGCGCAAAGAACAGCCTGCTCACGAAACTGAGGGCGGCGAGCCGGGACACGGACCCGACTGCCGCCAGCCCCGTTATGGACCACCTTGTCGCATGTCTGAGAGACCTCCTTTCGAAAGCCGGTGATCCCCAGGGTGTAACGTTGATCCTCAACGGCGACATTCTGGAGCTCGCCCTGGCGAATGACAACGAAGCTTACATGGTATTTGGCCGCTTCATCGAGTCGATCATGTCGCCGAGGCTCTTCAAGACCATCATGTATATCCCCGGGAATCACGATCACCGTCTGTGGGAGCTCAGCCGCGAGACTCAATACATGACGCACATCGCTAGGCTTGAGACCTCGGACGATCTTCCTATCCCATGGCATACGACGAAGATGTTCGCGCAAGATGAACCGGTTGCCTCCTATTCTCTGGACACCATGGTCAGGAAATACGGTTCGCAGGATCTGCGGGTCGCCGTCGCCTATCCTAATTTTGCGCTCTTTCAGAAAACGAATCACCGATGCGTGATATTTCACCACGGCCACTTCATCGAGCCCTTGTATCTGGCGATGACGTCCTTAAGGAATCTCATCTTTGTTGACCGCCGGCCGCCGGCGCACGTATGGGACATCGAGAGGGAAAACTTCGCCTGGATAGACTGCCTCTGGTCTTTCATGGGCAGGGGTGGGGACGTCGGAAAGGACGCCCAATCCATGTACGACAAAATGCAGGATCGGGAAGCCTTCAAGAAGCTCTCCTACGATCTCTTTAGCACCCTTGCTGCCAAGCATGATCTCCCCGGCTGGGACGACATCACGGATACGCGGTTCCTGAAATGGGCTGTCGGCGCCCTTGTCCATAGAGTGCGGGGCACGGAGAAAACCCGGATGGAGAGAGCCTTGAGTGAGGAGGGAAAAAGGAGTTTGGGGGCGTACATGAGCGGTCCGTTGAAGGACCAGATCGATAATGAGTGCGGCGCCACTCCTCCAAGGGATGTGACATTTGTGTTCGGCCACACCCACAAGCCCTTCCAGGAGGACATGACCTTCCACGGCTATCCTCAGTGGTCCGGCATTTACAACACCGGGGGCTGGGTGGTGGAGAGCGTGGATGCCGAACCGATATACGGCGGCGCAGTGATACTCGTCAACGATAACCTCGACGTGGTATCCCTTCGCATGTACAACGAGAGCAATGACCCTGGGCGCTATGCCGTGAAAATCGAAGAGGCCTCGCACGCAGGCTCACAGACGAATGATCTCTTCAAGGCAATCGCCGAAATAGTCAACCCGTCCTTGGACCCGTGGAGATCTTTCTCCGAGGCAGCCGCGGAAGCTGTCCGCATAAGGGAGCAGAACCTGCGGGCCGAAAGAAACGAGCAAACATAAGGACTGCGGCGGATGTCGGTGAACATCTGCTGAAGTTTTTTCTCGACTCCGGCAAGGGCAAAAGTGCCGAATCCCCAACAATGAGCATGTCAAGAAAAGGACGGTGAGTCCCACGCTTTTAGGGGGCTCACCCGGCAGCCCGTCGCACTTTGTTCTTGATGTCGGGGAAACTTTTTTCTATAGTAGGGGCGCAAACGCTGCCCACCGGGGGGAAGCTCCCTCACGCGCGGGCAGCCCATGCGGTGCATTGTGGGGTATGGCATGGTCCCTGCATACAGAACATCGTGGAGGAGGCATTGCTCAAGAAGATGAAGCGGCTTCTGGCCGTCCTTCTCGTATTTGCGGTTGCAGCCTACGTAGGCTCCGCACGGGCAGACGACGAAGCTCTTAAAGCGGGGATCGATGCCTACGTCTATGCCTACCCTCTCGTTCTCATGGACGTGACGAGGCTCTACGTCGAAAAGACAACCGGCGCAAAAGATAACATGTTCTTTCAAGGACGTGCGTTGGCCGACGCAGGCGCTGGCCTTAATTGCGGTAATCTTGTCTCAGCTGCCTGGCTCGACCTCTCCGGGGAGCCGCTGATCCTCCATGTGCCCGCCGGCCAATCCGTGCAGCTCATGGACGCCTGGGCCAATGTCTTCGCCGCCCCTTCCGAAAGCGTTGCACGCGACATAGTCATCGTAGGCCCCTCATGGTACGGGGATGCGCCCTCCGGCCTCGTTGCCATCACCTCGCCCACGAACATGGCCTTGATCCTTGTCCCTTCTCGAAATGCGAATGAAGACGATGGCGCAGCACAGGATCGGATGAGCCTTACTCCCTTGAGCTCATACGGAAAACTTGACGGCGCAGCCGTCGTCCAGGGGCCTTCCGTCTCGACCCCTATGAAGCTGCCTCCGGAGCAGGTGGCGGATATGGACGGAAAGACCTTCTTCACGTATTTCACGCGTCTTTTCGCCTCCAACCCTCCCTCGGCAGCCGATGCGTCCCTCATCACGGAGCTCTTCTCCCAAGGCATTATCCCGGGGTCCGACTTCGACTTTGATGACCTCGACCCTGCGGTGAAGGACGCGCTCTCCCGATCAATCGGGCCGGCCCAGGCGAGAATAAGGTCTTCCGCGCTTCCTGAGACTGACGAGGATCTCACGACACCCTACCTTTCCAGGGCCCGCACGGCTCTCGAAACCCTCGCCGCGAACATGCCTGCCAATCAGGTCTGCCGAGACGGGGAGACACCAATTGAATCTGCCGAGGCTGAGGAAGAGTCCGAAGAGAGCCTCTCTCTCGAGAACGGGATCCTCTTCAAGGCCGAAGGCCGCAAAGCAGGCGAAATAGACTTCGATATCAGGGAGGACATAGCCCGGGGTCAGGAATTCTTGAAAGACAAGATCGCAGGCTGCTCGGAGGTAAGAGCAGAGAAGAGGGTAACATTTCTCAAGAAAGGGAGGAAGAAGGAGAAGCTCGTCGTAGAGAGGATCGTGAGGCCCAATTTCCTCCTCGCGGTGGAGGACCTCAAAGAAAGAAAGATCAGGCAGGTGCTCATCACGAGCAGGGGTTACGTCACGGAAGGATTTCATGTGAAGAGAATCAGGGCTAACGGTGTGGCCTCGAGGTTCGAGGTCACCTACCCGGAGAACATGGCGATACTGGCCCTGAGAACCACAGTCCGCTCCGGAAAGGGCCTCAAAGAGGTCGTCTACACTCCCTACAGCCCGGAGATCGACACCAAGGAGGTGCGCAAGGCAGGGCTCGACTACCTCATGGGCAGGATCACGGCCGCCAGGAGCGACCTCGCCGCAAAGAGGGTGAGGCTCACAGAGTTCGAAAAGGGCGATGGCATACCCATGGAGATATCCCTTGTCCTCTCCATCATCGAGCACATAGACCCCGTGAGATTCGAGCATTACAGGGGCAACGAAATTGCCCTTGTCCACGAGGTGCTCACGATCATCGGGGCGAACACGACGGAAGCCTACCGCTACAGCAGGTCACCCGCGGGAGCCATGGGCCTTTTCCAGTTCATCCCCAAGACGTACAGGAGGCTTCTCCAAGAGTACCGGAGCGCAGGCCTCATAAGAGATTTTGTCTCAGGCTGCACTGACCATCTCAATGCCGCAAAGGCCTCTCTTCTCCTTTTCAATTCCGACCTGGCGAGCCTGCCCACGCGACTCTGGTCGGCCGCGCGAAGGGACGGCCGATCCCTGGGTATGTTCATAGCCGCGGCGTACAACTGCGGTCCGGAAAGGGTGGAGAAATCGGCCCGTGCGTGCAAGGGCCAATGGACGTGCCGCCTGCCGGAAGAGACGAGGATCTACCTGGAGAAGTTCGATGTGGTGTGGAGCGTGAGGAGCGCTCTCGACAAGTAATTCCAATTCTAAATCATAGCGATATCGAGGCGCCGAGGAAGGAGCGACGAAGGTGTACAGTTGTAGTACATCGAGGAGCGTATGACGAAGGCAACAAAGATAGCGCTGAGTTAGAATTGGAATAAGGAGCAGCAACGCTCTGTCGGCGCTTTTTCTCACGTCACCCGATTCGCCTTCCTACATGCCCTTTTTGGATGGCCTCACGGTGCCGGGATTTTCCAGCCATTGAGCGGTTTCCCCAGTAATCCTCTCGTAGATCTCCGCTTCTGAGGTGCCGGCTGTTTTCGGCACGTGATAGAGATGGGCATCCCTCGAGCTATTGAGGAGCCATTTTGTGAAGGAGCCGGCGGAGGCGATGCTCTGCCGAAGCCCGTTCTTCATCATCCAGATCCGGCGCATCATTGAGGAGCTTAGCCACAAGGTGCAGGGCCTTCTCGTATTCGCGGGTGCGATGCTCATAGAACTTTGCAAGCTCTTCCACGGCGAAAAAATCATGCGGATCTGATGAAAGAAGACTCTGCCAGAGAGATGCTGCCTCCTCCCAGCGGCCCGCCTTCTTGTATATGATTGAAAGCGTCCGCCGCGCGCTCGTTGACACGTCCCCGTGAAGGGACGAGATCAATGCTTCGAGCATGCTTCCCGCCTTTTCATCGTCGCCCCGCTCGTGGACCAGCCCCGCTACTTTGAGGAGATCGCCGTGATGACTATGGCCCAGCTCTTGGCTTTCCTGTACAAGGTCGGCCAGGTACTTCAAGAGCGACGCCATGGAGACGACATCCATTCTGTTGTGCATGAAGACATCCCCCATGAGCCTCCCGTCGCGCCTTCGAAGCCAGTCGAAGTAGCGCTGGGGGATCTCAAAGCCCGGAATGTCTCCCTCCCGCTCCACGCCGAGCACCTGCGCTTCTATGGTTGACAGGCGGGCATTCTCCAGGCGGTGGGCAAGCACCCTTCTGCTCGGGTGGAGCAGGTCTATGTGGGGCATGGCGGTCAGCGGCTCCCTGCACCGGTTGAGAATGAACCTGGTTCCGAGAAGGTTCAGGTCAAAGGCTTTGCCGTTGAACGTGACGAGGAATCGTTTTTCTGATGCAAGCTCGCTGAAGTACCTCAGCATTGCGCCCTCTTCGGAGAAATCCCGAGCGAAGAGCTGACAGGTGACGAAGGAGCTTGCCTCGAACCAGCCGAGGCCGATGAGGAATGGAAAGATCCCGGTCCCCCCCACGAGGCCGGTTGTCTCGGTATCGAGGAAAAGGCCATCTGACAAGGGCATGTCTTTCGCCGTGGGGCACCCGGCAATGAGGGCCGTTGCCTCCATGCTGGCGCACGCCAAATCGCAGATGCGCGCGTGTCCGTGGAGATCGCCCGCCCTTAAGGTACTGCGGGAAACGAAAAAGCTGCCGTATGGCGTCTCGGTCTGGCCACCTGCGACAACGTGCTCGAGGGGTGTTCCATGGGATACTCCCGCGGGGCTTTCAACCGTCTTTGGCCGGCGGGCCATGACCCTCTCTATCTTCCTGCGAAGGTCGCTGATCGTCTCCTGTCTCGATTCCGTGGATAATGGCTTGGGCGCATCCCCGGTGAGGCGCGTCAGGCGGTCCCTGAGACTCATGACCTTTCCATGAGGTCGAGGATCTTGAGCGCCGTTCCCTTGGCAGAGGGACCCACCTCCAGCAAGGGGCCCACGCATACGGGGCAGCCGTGCTCGCACCCGCACGAGGCAATGATCGAGCGGACGGCGCGCATCAGCTCGTCGTGCCTGTCGAAGAGGTTCTCAGAAAACCCGATGCCGCCGGGATAGGCGTCGAAGATGAAGACCGTTGGGTCGTACGCGTCCTCCATGGCAGCTACGGGCTGCGTAGGGGTTGTCGTGAGAACCCGGCGGTTCGCCCCGTGGCGCACGTACCACTCACCGCTCTTGTCGCCTATGCACCAGTCGACGTCTCTGATGTCCGCCATGACGAGCACGGCCGAGATGTGGTGGAGACAGTAGGCAAGCCCTGTAAGGCCGTCGATGATGTCGGACCGTATGAGCTTCAAAGAGTTGAGGAGGTCCCAGGGGATCGTGAACCAGTAGCTCGTCGTGTGCATCTCCTTCTCGGGGAGGTGTATATCGCCGTAGCCCACGTTCTCCGAAGTGTAGAACTTGATCTTCTTGTAGCCCACAACCTTGCGGGCCACGTGGACCTCGCCGTGCTCAACGATGATCCTGCCCTTCATACGCTTGTCGAAGTCGTCTATCACCCGGACGCCCGTGTAGGTCATGGCATCGGTATAGTAGTCCACATCCACCTTTCTCACATACGCCTTTTTCCGCTCCAGGTCGAGCTTGTCCACGTGGTACTGCTGCGACTCCACCATGTAGACGGCATCGTCGTGGACCGCGGTAAAGGCGCTCTCCCAGTCTACCTCGGCGATCACCTTATGGTTTGCCGCATCGGTGGTATCGACCACGACGACGTTCTCCGGGTTGATGGTGCGCAGGGAGACCTCGTCCGCGGGGTAGCTCTCTGCTGCCCAGTGCCAGCGCTTATCCACCCGGTGAAGCACGCCCTTTTCCTCCAGGTACGAGAGGAGCTCCATGAGGTCTTCCTTGCCGAACGTCTCGCCTTCCTCGAAAGGCAGCTCGAATGCCGCGCTTTTGATGTGGTGGAGGAGGATGAGGAGGTTGTCCGGGTTCACCCGGCAGGCTTCGGGAGACCGGGTGAAGAAGTAGTCCGGGTTCTCCACGATGAACTGGTCCATGGGGTTGCTCCTGGCGATGAGGATGGCGAGGCTCTCACCTGCCCTGCGCCCCGCCCTGCCTGCCTGCTGCCAGGCACTCGCGATCGAGCCAGGGTAGCCCACCATGAGGCATGCCTCCAGATCGCCTATGTCGATGCCAAGCTCCAGGGCATTCGTGCTCACCACCCCCATGACGCTCCGCTCGCGCAGGCCTTTTTCGATCTCCCGCCTGAGGTTCGGCAGGTAACCGCCGCGGTAGCCGGTCACGTAGTGGTCATTGCCGGGGATCTTCGGGCCGTACCTGTCCTTCAGGTACTTGGTGAGCACCTCCACGGAGAGCCTGCTCGTGGTGAAGGCGATGGTCTGTATCCTGTTGCCCACGAGGTCGCCCATCATGTTCCGGGCAGGGGTGAGGGCCGACTGGCGTATGCCCAGCTCTCTATTCACGATCGGCGGGTTGTAGAGGATGAAGGTCTTGGCGGAGCGAGGGGCTCCGCTCTCGTCGATGAGGACGAACTTCTTCTCGATGAGGTCTTCGGCATGCTCCCTCGGGTTTGCGACCGTTGCGGAGCAGCAGATGAAAATGGGGTCCTGCCCGTAGAAGCGGCAGACCCTTTTGAGGCGCCTGAAGACGTTCGTCACGTGGCTTCCGAAAACCCCCCGATAGACGTGAAGCTCGTCCACGACTACGTACTTCAGGTTCGAGAAGAGCTTCTGCCACTTCGTGTGGTGGGGCAGGATGCCCGCGTGGAGCATGTCCGGGTTCGTGACCACCACGTGTCCCTGCTTACGGATCGCCTGACGGGCGTCGTCCGGGGTGTCGCCGTCATAGGTGAAGGTTTTGATGTCCTTCTTTAGCTCGCCTATGAGTTGGTGCACCTCGGTCATCTGGTCGTTGGCGAGGGCCTTTGTGGGGAAGAGGTAGATGGCCCTCGTCTCGGGCTCCTCAAGGATCTTCTGGAGCACCGGGATGTTGTAGCAGAGGGTCTTGCCGCTCGCGGTAGGGGTGACGAGGACCACGTCCTTGCCGTCATGGACGAGCTCGATGGCACGGGCCTGATGGCTGTAGAGTTTCGCAATCCCGCGATCTGCAAGGACCTTCTGGAGTGGGCGGTCTACCCACTCGGGAAAGGGGGCAAAGCTGCCCTCTGACGGGGGTATGCGGGCGATGGATGTGGTGTTCTCCGTGAAGCGCCTGTCGGCTTCGGCGCGGGAGAGCCATTCTGAAAGAGTCAGGTGAGCCACGTGCCTACCTCCGTGGTGCCGACGATTGACACCTCATGGCAATCCGGACAACGAGAAATGTCCATACTCTACCTTCTTGC
>CAYZAF010000237.1:0-2759 GCA_964476435.1 uncultured Syntrophaceae bacterium | reverse complement strand
CGAAGCCCCTGCTCTGGTGGATCACGCTGTTGTGAGAGGTGACGGCGAGGGTATGGTCACACAGAGTTATGCTGTTCCGCCAAAGGCCCACCTGTGCCCACGTCGTCACGGAAAGGCATGAGAGAATCACGGCTGACAGCGCGGCGAGGGCTTGTTTCCGGTACTGCCACGCCTTCAGGAGGTCGGAGATCCCCCAGGAGGCGATAATGAAAAGGCCGACCAAAGGGATATAGGTATAGCGGTCGGCCCTCGCCTGCGAGCCTATCTGCACGATGCCGATCACGGGCACAAGCGTTCCTAGGTACCACAGCCATCCAGAGGGGAGGTAGGGAAATTTCCGGGCTAGTCGGGCAACGAGGACGCTTATCCCGGCAAGAAGCGCCACGGCCAGAGCTGGCTGCCAGGCCGGCAAGGACCCTGGATGAGGATAAAGGACGGCGAGGTGGGCCGGCCAGATCATCTTGCCCATGTATGCGCAATAGGAGACAGCGGCATTCTCCAAACGGGACCCAAGGGGCAGCAGCGCGTAAGAATTAACCGCCCCTGCTTTTTGCTGGGCTAGGTAAGTGATGACGCTTGAGAGCGCGGCCATTGCAAAGAGAGGCATCTTTTCCCGGAGAAGAGGGCCTGTCAGAGCCAGTCGAAAGTGGTAACCCCCCTGCCCTTTCGTCGTTACATCACCGAGCGCTGTCTCGCGCCTCACCGGTTTTTCTCCTCCCTTCCCTGATTTCTCCTCCTTCCTTGGCGCCGGCCTTCGTTGCTCAAAGCGGCGTAACGGCCAATAGTCGAGAAGAAGCAGGGCAAAAGGAAGGGTCACCACCATGGGTTTTGCCATGAGCCCCAGGGCAAGAAAGACGAGCAAAGCCACGTATCTCCCAAGGCTCCGGCGCTCAGCATAGCAGGTGTATGTCCCCATCGAGAGGATCCAGAAGAAAGTGGAAAGCACATCCTTGCGCTCGGCTACCCATGCCACTGACTCGACGTGGAGAGGGTGGAGAGCGAACAGGGCAGCCACGAACGCGGATTGCCAGAGGGCCCTCGTCATTCGGTGGAGGACGAGAAAGAGGAGGATTGCGTTGGCAATGTGGAACAAAAGATTGGTGAGATGATGTCCCGAGGGATTCAACCCGAAGATCTCGACATCTAGCATATGGGACATCCATGTCAGGGGATGCCAGTTGCCTTCATAGCCGACCGCAAACGACCACCGTATGTCTTGCATCGTGAGACCGTTTCGCACATGGCTGTTCTCAGAGACGTAGAGGTGATCGTCGAGGGAAACGAAATCGGAGCGGGAGACTTGCCAGAAGACGCACGTGGAGACAACTGCCAGGAAAAGGCAGATCAGGAGCATCTGCTTCTTTCCCGACCCGGGCTCTTTGTCAGTAAACCCTTTCACTTTCCGCCTCGTCGGCCCCTTCATCAAGCCTCACCGGTGTTTTTCGTCATACCACGACTGGTAGAATAACCTGCAATCCTACAAGCGCTGTTTGGTCTTGTCAACAATTTCATGGACAGGGTGAGTGGCGCAACTTTTCGATGGGACGAAACCTTCGCTCGTAGGAACGGAGCTTCGTGAGGGTTGGCGTTTAAAGTCCTCTGTTGCGGCTCAAAAATAGAAACCGACGCTCAGGATATTTGCCTGGATCGATCTATTGGGGCTGGCGGTACCGCCGTTCGAGTAGTGGCGCAGCACGTCCTCCACGAAATAGCGCTCATACCGGTATCCTATGCCTCCCTCCAGGGTGAAGAGCTGATGGGTGCCCTGTTCCTTGAACTTGATGGTCGTATAGGCTGTACCGGTCCCCCCGATGATGAAGAGCCCCCTTCTCTCCTCGTTAAGGGGATAGAGCTTCGCCCCCACATAGAGGCCCCCGTCCAAACCGGTTGCGGGCCTACTGACGTAAGACGCGAAGGGCTCCACAAAAAGGGCAAGAGACTTGTAGTCCCGGAACGGCCTTTCATAGAGGAAGGCGAGCTGGAGGAAATCGTAGCACCTTCCTCCTTCTATCCGTCCTATGTGTTTGTCGTAGTCCAGGGCCGCAAGGCCGTAGCCGATGGACAGACCTTCGTCTGCTGCACGCCCCGAAAGGGGCAACAGGACACAGATAGTAGAGAACAGTAGGAGTCTTATGAGCCGGTTCATGCCTCTCCCCCAAGCATGCTTTGCGATGCGATACCATTGCTGTCACGGATACCCTCTTCCAGCGGCCTATCCTTCCTTCGCCCTCTTGCCTGTATGCTCATGAGGAAGGCTATAAAGGCAAAGAGATAGACTCCCAGGGACGTTCCGAGGAGAAACCAGTCGAGACGATTGATTGCGGCGAGGAGGACCACGAGATACGCGAAGTCGCGGTTGACGAGGAGTGCCGTGAACCAGGAGACGTCTGAGACTGACGGCTGGTCGGGCTCATGGCCTATGAGGCGCTGGACAGCCCATGCGCAGAGCCCGAACCCGCCGAGGAGAAACCACAGGACGTGAAGGTAGGTAACACTCCCTGTCTCGTGGTAAAGCCCGAGTCCTATACCCACGAAGACCGCCACGTGGACGATATTGTCGCCTATGATGTCGAGATAGTGGCCGAACACCGTCTGATTCACCTTGAGCCTCGCCACTTCTCCGTCCACGCCGTCAAGGATGACCGAAGAGAGGAAGAGAAGACTCCCCAAAAGCTGTGACCGATAGCCGCCCCGGGCAAGGAAAAAGGCGCCTATCAGGCCGATGAGAACGTTGCCGAAGGTGATGGTATTGGGAGATA
>CAYZAF010000236.1:0-3812 GCA_964476435.1 uncultured Syntrophaceae bacterium | reverse complement strand
ACCCTCCGAAAAGGTCTGAAACATCGGGACATAGGACCACTGACCTTTTGAAAAGTGCAATCCCACCAGACCCGTATAGGTCAATAGGTTGCCAGGCGCTTCATCGTAGCCTGTGTTTCGAAATTGAATTTCATCACGTAGTCTCATTTGTGATAATAACGACGGTGATTCTTCAGTATCTACAAAAAGAATATGTAGGGCCGATGCTATCCTCTTGGCCTCAATTTCTCGACCTTGATCGAAGTATTGACATGACCAGCGAAGAAAGTGAAGTTGCTCACGCAGATGTTCTTCTAGCTCAGCGGTAGTCGGGGGGATTTTTTGTTTTGCTACTGATTTCGTTTTGGAATTTGACGAATAGTAATTTAAGTAATGATTACCGGATATTCCGATGCATACAATGAAGACACAGGCAACAACTGCAATAAAACCCTGCTTCCGAGATAGTTCTGGCCAAGGGCATCTCCACAAAAACAGTATCGTCGCGGCTAGAAAAAACCCATCAGCAAGGTAAACATGTCCAGAAGTCATGGATGTTACCCCGCAGCCCAACAAGAAAAGAATTGCCGCACCTTCGGCCAGAAGAAGCAACTTTTGCCCGACTGTGTGAGATTGGGGTAATGTCTCAGCCACAATATTTTTCCGTTCTTCTGCCCTTTTTGTAAGACGACGCATTTTAGACGGTGATTTATGCTTCTCCTTTTTGTCGCCCATCCCTCCATTCTACCATGCGGCCCATTTGTGTGAAGTTAATAATCTCGGAGTTTTTTTGTTGACAGTCTTCCCCCTTTGGCACTATAAGTATGGTGAGACAACTCTCGGAAAAAGCAAAAGTAAGGCAGATGGTCTCGCGGCGGTCTTTCCTCGTTACAATGGCGAAGGCAGCCTTCCTGCTCGGGGGTGTGGGCCTGGCAGATGCCTGGCTGTCCGGGAGGGGGAGATCGGGGTTCTCCTTCGTCGACCGGGCATGGGCAGCTGACTACGGGGAGGATGTGCTGAAGGGAGCGCCCCGCGCGCGGTTCTGGGCCTCCCTTGCCACGGCCAACCGCAACTGCGGCGCATGCCACGACGCGTCAGAGAAACTGACTGGCGCACCTTTCGCCCATCCCGACAATCTCGTGAAGTGTCTCCTGTGCGCCCGTCAGTGCGTTATCCTTCCGGGCAAGCGAGGGGCATGCAGGGCGCGTCAGAACGTCGGGGGCGAATTGCGAAGCCTCGTCTACGGCCGTCCTATTGCGATCCATGTGGATCCCATAGAGAAAAAGCCCTTTTACCACTATCTGCCCGGATCGCCTGCATACTCGCTCGCGACCGCCGGCTGTCCCCTCAGGTGCAAGTTTTGCCAGAACTGGCAGATTTCACAGGCCTCGCCGGAAGATTACGAGACGCCTTTCCTCGAGCCTGCAACAGTAGTCGATGGGGCTTCGTCCCGCCACGTACCAATCATCGCGTTCACCTACAACGAGCCCACCGTCTTTACAGAATACCTGCTCGACATAGCGAGGGAGGCAAAGAAACGGCAGATCCCCTCGGTCCTCGTTTCGTGCGGCTTCATGAACGAGGCGCCTCTCAAGGAGATGTGCGGAGCCCTCGGCGCCATCAAGATCGATTTGAAGGGCTTCAGCGATCAATTCTATCGGGATGTATGCGGCGCCGAGCTTCGCCCTGTGCTGAGAAGCATCAAAGAGGTGGCTAAAAGCCAGGCACACCTGGAGATCGTCAATCTCGTGGTACCCACCCTCAACGACTCGGAGAAGATGCTCGAGGGCCTGGCCGTTTGGGTGATATCGGAGCTGGGGCCCGATGTACCCGTCCATTTTACGCGGTTCCACCCGGACTACCAGATGCCCCACCTTCCCCCGACCCCTGTGGCCACCCTCGAACTGGCCCGCCAGATAGCCCTTGCCAAGGGCATGCACTATGCCTATATCGGCAACGTGCCCGGCCATCCGGGTAACCATACGTACTGCCCGTCCTGCGGTAGGATCGTAATCAAGCGGGATTCCTTCTTTCTCGCGGAGCTGCACATAGAGGACGGCAGATGCGCCTTTTGCCACCGAAAAATTGCGGGCGTGTGGAGGAAAGCGATTTGAAAGCCCTATGCCTCGTCATCATAGCTTGCGTTGCTCTGCTTTTCGTCGTCAGGCCTGCTCTTCCGGCAGGCCCCCCTGACAACGTCAGGCCTCCGGCCGTGGCCGGCCAGTTCTATCCCGATTCCCCGGAGGCCCTGAAGGGTGCGGTACGGGCATTCCTCCGGGACGCTCTGCCGCGCACGGCCAAGAGGCCTATTGCCATCGTGGTGCCCCATGCGGGATATATCTTTTCCGGGCAGATCGCGGCAGATGGATTCAAGCAGACAGAGGGCGAGACCTATGACGTGGTCGTAATACTCGGCACGAATCACACGACGCCTGACTTCCAAAGGATATCGGTGTTCAACGGCCGCGGTTTCCGCACGCCCCTTGGGGTCGCGGAAATCGACCGGGAATTGGCAGCCGCCCTCCTGAAGGCTGACGCCGATTGCACGGTTGACGAAAGGGTCCATACGAATGAGCATTCCATAGAAGTAGAGGTGCCTTTCGTCCAGGTGCTTTTCCCTGGCGCGCGCATCGTGCCGGTGGTCGTGGGCTCGTCGGAGGCAGGCTTGTGCACCCGCTTCGGCGAGGCCCTGGCGAACGTGCTCAAGGATAGAAGGGCCCTCATTGTGGCAAGCTCCGATCTGGCGCACTATCCTCCGGCCTCTGACGCGGAAGGCCTCGACAGGGAGGTGCTCGCTGCCATGGCCTCCCTCGATGGGGGGGCCTTGAGATCGACCATAGAGGCGAACATGAGGCGACCCGTGGCAAACCTCGTGACAAGCGCCTGCGGCGAGGCCCCGGTCCTGGCTGCTATCGAAGCGGCGAAAAGGCTCGGCGCCAAGGGGGGAAGCGTTGTGAGCTACGCGAACTCGGGCCAGACTGCCCTCGGCGAGCAATCGCGGGTCGTCGGCTACGGGGCCGTGGTCTGGACAGCGGAGAAAGGGCTCGCCAGCCCAAAAAGGAAAGGCAGGGAGCCGCCCTACTCGGACAGCTTCAGCGAGCCTGAGAGAAGGGCGCTCCTCGCTTTCGCGAGGGAGAGCGTGAGCAGGGCTGTCTTGACCCAGACAGCCCCCCTTGCGAGAGGGTTCGCGGAAAACCTGGAGCAGAAGAGGGCTGTCTTCGTGACCCTGAAAGAGCACGGCGATTTGCGCGGCTGCATCGGACAGACCGAGCCTGAGATGCCGCTGGGCCAGGCAGTGGGCGCCATGGCGATCAGGGCTGCCTTCTTCGACCCCCGCTTCCAGCCCCTCGGCTCCCGCGAGCTGCCGGAAATAGAGATCGAGATTTCTGTGCTCACACGCCTCAAGCAGGTCCAAGGCCCTAAGGAGATCGTGATCGGCAGGGACGGCATCTTGCTGACCAAGGGGGAGAAGTCCGCCCTGTTCCTCCCCGAGGTGGCGACCGAGCAGCACTGGGGGCTCACCGAGACGCTCGAGAACCTCTGCCGCAAGGCCGCACTGGAGAGCGACTGCTGGCGCGAAAAGGCGAGGTTCTCGACTTTCCAGGCCATAAGCTTCGGAGAACGCCCCCACGGGCCTCAATGACCCTCTGCCTCTTCCTGGTCGGCTTTGTATCGATGCTCAGCCAGGTGGTTATCCTGCGGGAAATGCAGGTAGCCTTCTACGGCATCGAGCTGATCTACGCGCTGGCCATAGGAGCCTGGCTCCTCTGGACCGCGACCGGCGCCCTCATCCAACGGAAGCGCAGGCCGTCGCCTGCCGGAATAGCGCTCCT
>CAYZAF010000235.1:0-3433 GCA_964476435.1 uncultured Syntrophaceae bacterium | reverse complement strand
GAGGTATCCGAGGTGTTTCCCCATATGCTGCGTATAGATGGAAAGGATCATTTTCAGGTTTATCATCCCGGCCTCGGGGTGTTTCACGCAATATCTTTCCATTTCAGCGTCGCTCATCTGCGAAACGTGCGCCACGGTGATCTTTCTCAAGAGCCGGATAATCTCCAGGGAGTCCCCTGTCTCCTGGCTGCCATATCGCAGGAGACGGTTGTTGTGATCCACGTCGCCCCCGCCCAAAAGGAGCTCTATACCGTTGTCAATGATTGAGCTCCTGTACCTGATGAAGGCCCTGATCTCCACGTCGGCCAGATGGGCCACGTGTTCCCCGATAGACCACGCATCCTTGAGATCAGGCACGAAGTCGATCACCGCCTGATCCAGGTTGGAGACGACCCCCTTAAGCCTGGGATAGTCTCCGGAGTATCGCGCAAGCAGCTCAGCCCTGTCTTTGATCTCATAGTAGTCCATCAATTCCTCCACCGTACGAACTACAATCAGGTCCTCCCACGAGGGACGCCGGGAGCCCTCCTATGAGGCAAAAAGGGGGATACCCCTGAAGCTTTCCGCTCCCTTTTCGCATTGAACGGTATCATGCTTCGTCTCGGTGGTCAAGGAGTTTTCCGGAAGGAGGGATGCAGTGCGGCAAAGGCAAAAGGAGCACTTTCGGGGGGAAGCAATTTTCGCGAAACGGAAAAGAAGCCCACCGGGTTCTGTCGAAAAAGCCAAAGGAAAGGCACGTGCGCCTGTGAGGGCTACTGGCCGAAAATCGCCACCGATTTCTGCGCGAGGAGCAGGAAGTCCCGGGGAAAAATACCCAGATAGAGCAGGGCCCCCACACTCACCAGCATAACAAGCACATAGACGGGTGACATGTCCACCTTGCCCAGGTCCTTGACAGGCTCCTTGAAATACATGTACATCAGAACCCTGAGGTAGTAATACGCTGCCACAGCGCTGTTGAGCATGCCGATCACCGCGAGCCAGTAGTACTCTCCCTTGATAGCATCGCTGAAGATATAGAACTTCCCCGCGAAACCTGCCAGGGGCGGTATGCCGGTGAGGGAGAGGAGGAATATGGTCATGCAGAGCGCTATGAACGGGTGGCGGCTGGCGAGACCGGCGTAGCTGTCTATGTCCTCATGGGCTTCACCCTTCCGTCCGAGCAGGATAACCACGGTAAAGGCGCCGAGGTTCATGAACGTATAGGCCAAAAGGTAGTAGAGCACGCTCGATGAGGAGAGCCTGTCGCCCGTTACGAAAGCGATGAGGATGTAGCCTGCATGGGCGATGCTCGAATAGGCAAGGAGGCGCTTCATGTTGTTTTGCAAAAGCGCGGTGATATTGCCCACGCACATGGTGAGAACTGCCATGAACCAGAGAACTCCTGACCACTCGGAGATGAGCGGGTAGAATGCCGTGTAGAAGACCCTGAGGAATGCGCCGAAGGCCGCCGCTTTTACCCCTGTGGCCATGAAGACGGTAACCGACGTGGGGGCGCCCTCGTATACGTCAGGGGTCCACATGTGGAACGGGACCGAGGCGATCTTGAAGCCGAAGCCCACGATGAGAAAGGCGATGCCCGCCAGGAATATCGCGTTGCCCCCGAGCCCTCTGCCGATTGCGGCCGCCCGCACAGCCTGAATATCGATCGTTCCGGCCGAGGCGTAAATCAACGCGATGCCGTAAAGGAAGAAAGCCGTGCCAAAGGACCCAAGGAGAAAGTACTTGAGCGACGATTCAACTGCCCTCAAGCTCCCCTTCAAAAGACCGCAAAGGATGTAGATGGAGAGGGACATCACCTCGAGGCCGATGAAGATCGTCACGAAGCTGTTCGACGACACCATCACCATCATGCCGAGAACCGCAAAGAGGAGAAGCGAGTAATACTCCCCTGAGACGATCCCCTCCCTTTTCGTATAGCTGAGCGAGACGAGGGAAACCAAAAGAAGGATCGTGAGGAATATGTATTTCAGAAACGTGCCGAAATCATCGACCACGTAGAGCGCATTGAAGAGATTGACTCTCGCGCCCCAGAGACCCACGGCGAAGTAGAAGGCCACCACCCCGCCCACGAGCGTGAGGACCCCGGCTGCCAAGCTCGGGCCTTTCGCCTTCCTGAGGGCCGAAAATAGGAGCACGACGAGGCCGAGAACCGTGACCGCAATCTCAGGTACGATCCACTGGAAATCCGATGTGCTCGGGACAATATTCATCGATCATCCTTTAACGGCTGCCCGGCGAGGGCCTCGAGGGCAGCCGACCCGGCGGGCTTCCCTTCCATGGTCAGGTACGACGCATACCTCTGCTTCACGAAACTGAGATAGTCGTGCACGGACGTGTCCATCTTCCTGAAGAACATCTTCGGATAGACGCCCATGAGCACGATGAAGAAGACGACGCAGCAGAGGATCAGCACCTCCCTTTTGCCGATATCCTTCACCTGCCTGTTCTCCTCCCGCTTGATCTCCCCAAACATCACCCTCTGGTACGTCCAGAGCATATAGACCGCCCCCAGAACGACGCCACAAGTCGCCACGATGCCGTACACCATGTGCGCCCGGAAAGCGCCAAGGAGGATGAGGAACTCACCGATGAAACCGTTCGTGCCGGGAAGGGCGATCGAGGAAAGGGTGACGATCATGAAGAAAACGGCAAAAAGCGGCATGGACGCAGACAACCCCCCGAAATCGGCGATCATCCTCGTATGGCGCCTCTCGTAGAGCATGCCGATCAAGAGGAAGAGGCCCCCCGTGCTCACCCCGTGGTTGAGCATCTGGTAGATGCTCCCCTGTACGCCCTGCATGTTGAACGCGAACATGCCGAGCATCACATAGCCCAGGTGGCTCACACTCGAAAAGGCCACGAGCCTCTTCACATCCGGCTGCATCATGCTGACGATGGCGCCGTAAATTATGCCGATAATGGCGAGGATGGAGATGAGGGGGGTAGCGTCGAAGGCCGCCTTGGGAAAGAAAGGAATAGCGAAGCGGAGGAAGCCGTACGTGCCCATTTTCAAAAGCACGCCTGCGAGGATCACAGAGCCTGCGGTCGGCGCTTCCGTATGCGCGTCTGGAAGCCACGTATGGACCGGGAACATGGGCACCTTGATCGCGAAGGAGAGGGCAAAAGCCCCGAAGAGCCAGTACTGGAGCCCACCCGGTACAGTCGCATTGTAGAGATCGAGGACATTGAACGTGTAGAGGCCCGTGGCTTTGTGATACTGGAAGTACAGGGCGAATATGGCAAGTAGCATCAGGACGCTCCCCGCCATGGTGAAGAGGAAGAACTTAATTGCCGCGTAAACCCTTCTCGGCCCGCCCCAGATGCCGATGAGGAGGTACATGGGTATGAGCATCAGCTCCCAGAAGATATAGAAAAGGATGAGGTCCAGGGAGCATAAAGTGCCTACCATCGCCGTTTCCAAAAAGAGGAA
>CAYZAF010000234.1:0-10804 GCA_964476435.1 uncultured Syntrophaceae bacterium | reverse complement strand
CTGCCTTTCATCAACGCCTCGATCCTAGATCTTCACGATCGTATATGCCCTCTCCCCCATATGCAGCCTCTGGGCGTGATCGAGCTGCACGTTCCAGTCTATCCCTGGAAAGACAGCCCGGAACTTGTCCTCGCCCTTCTTGAGGGGCGTTTTTATGGCGCTGCCCGGCATGGATTCCTCCCCGTTCACGAGGTCGCACGAGGCAGCGTCTATTGCCACTGGGTCGGCTGAGGCGAGGATCCCTATGTCTCTCACGATGGGAATGTCGTTGTGGGGATAGCAGTCGCACGCCGGGCTTATCTGCATGAGGAAGTTGAGGAAGATCGCCTTCCCCTCCTTTCCTTTCAGGACCCCGTAGGCGTGCTCCACCATCTTCTTCTGGAACTTGTCGGATGCCTCGTTCCACTCGATGAGAACCGCACCCTTGGGGCATATGACAGCACACTCGCCGCAGCCGATGCATTGGTCTGCCTCGATGGACGCCGATTTGTCCCTCAGGGAGATCGCGTTTGCCGGACAGTAGTCGAGGCAGAGGGAACAGCCCTCGCATCGCTCCACATTCACGGCTGGGCTCACGGTGCTGTGCTGGATGAGCTTCCCCTCCCTGGTCGCGCAGCCCATGCCCATGTTCTTCAGTGCCCCGCCGAAGCCGGCCAGTTCGTGGCCCTTGAAATGGGTCACCACGATGAGGGCGTCCGCCTCCAGGATCTCCCGCGCAATGTGCACCTCTTCCAGGATCTCCCCTGGGACCGCCACCCTGGCCCCGCTCGAGCTTCTAAGCCCGTCGGCTATCACGATGGGGCAGCCCACCACGGCGTAGTCGAAGCCGTTCCTCACCGCCGCATCGATATGGGTTACGCCGTTGCTGCGCGGACCCGAATAGAGCGTATTCGTATCCGTGAGGAAGGGCCTCGCCCCCGCGTGGCGCACGCGGTCGACGATGGTCCTCATGAAGACAGGTCTCACGTAGGCGCAGTTGCCAGGCTCGCCAAAGTGGAGCTTGATGGCCACGAGATCGTTCTTGTGGAGCAACCTGTCCAGCTTGGTCCTCGCGAGGAGCTCGTTGATCTTGTCAAGAAGGTTTCGCCTTGGCCTCGTGCGCAGGTCAGTGAAGTAGACCGTCGACATGCGATCTCCCTTTTTTGTATAATTCACGTCCGAAGTGTGCTATACCACTTTCGCAAACAAAAATGGCTCGCCCAACATATGAGTATACCCGAGTTTTCCCGCAATGAGAAGGAGGACCCATGCTGGACCTGTCTGAAGCGAATGCCATGATTCAGAAGATTGCCGAGAAAACAGCCAGGGAGAAAATCGCTCCCAGGGCGAAGGAGATAGATGCCACGGGGATCTTCCCGTGGGACGTAGTAGATGCGTGCAGGAACCAGGGGTTTCTCTACCTCACCATGCCCGAGGAGTATGGCGGCCTGGGCGGCGAGATTACGCCCCTCTGCCTCGTCATTGAGGAGCTTGCCAAGGCATCGGGCACGGCGTCCCTCATATGCCTCGCCCACAACGTGGGCTTGATGCCAGTAATGATCGCCGCGACCGAGGAGCAAAAGAAGTACGTTTACGGCAAGGTCACGACGGAAGGCGAGAACCATCTGGCCGCCTTCTGCCTCACCGAGCCCGAGGCAGGCTCCGATCCCGCCCGCATGACGACCACCTTCACCAAGGAAGGGGATTACTACTATCTGAACGGTAAGAAATCGATGATCACCAACGGCGCAAGCGCGCAGATCTATTCCATCTTTGCCACGATCGACCCTACCCTGAAGCACCGGGGCATTACCGCATTCTACGTGGAAAGGGATTACCCCGGGCTCACCATCGGGAAGAACGAAGAGAAGATGGGGATGATCGGGTCCGATCTGACGGAGATCACCTTCGACAACGTGAAGCTTACGAAGGATAACCTCCTGGGAAGGGAGGGCGAAGGCTGGACCGTCGCCATGGCGACCCTCAACCTGTCGCGGCCTGCCGTAGGCGCCCAGGCGTTGGGCATCGCCCAAGGGGCCCTCGATTTTGCCGTGGAGTACGCGTGGAACCGGACGCAGTTCGGCCAGAAGCTGGCCGAGCACGAGGGCATCCAGCTCATGGTGGGCGAGATGGCCATCGAGGTGGCTGCCGCGCGCGCCCTCGTTTACGACGCAGCCCGCCTCCTCGACCTCGCCAAGGTGCACGAGAGGGACAAGATGCGCGCTATCGCCGCAGACAGGGCTTCGGCCATTGCAAAGGTCTTCTCTGCGGACGCGGCCATGAAAGTGACCACCGACGCGGTCCAGATTTTGGGAAGTTACGGATACACGAAGGACTATCCTCTGGAGCGCATGATGCGCGATGCCAAGGCCACCCAAATCTACGAGGGGGCCAACCAGATCGCGAGCATGCTCATCGCCAAGTCCCTCTTCCGGAAATTCAGGGGCTAGCGCATTGTGACGCGGTTCGGCCGGCCGCACGTTCGCACGTCGCGAAAAAGCCTGCCGGCAGCTCACTTGTCCTGCCGAGACGATGCTTTCGTTACTTCCCAATGCAGAAGCGGCTGAAGATCCGATCGAGGAGGTCCTCAGTGCACGTAGCGCCCGTGATCTCCCCCAGGCATGAGAGGGCCCCGCGCACCTCAAAAGCTGCAAGCTCGACGGGCTCGCCAATCCCCATGCATTGTTCAGCCCTCCCCAGAGCTTCCTCCGTCCTTAAAAGGGCGTCTCTGTGTCTGACGTTCGTGACGAGGGGCCCTTTGCTTCTGCCCCCATGTTCCGCATAGAGGCGGAAGAGCTCAGCCTTCAGCTCTTCGAGACCGGCCCCGGTGAGGGCAGAGACACTCATTGCGCCGAACCCCTTCGACGCGACCGTCCCACAATCGATCCTGTACGGGAGGTCTGTCTTGTTGAGGATCGCGAGGCCCCTCCTGCCTCTGATCGCTTCATGGACAGCCTCGTCCTCGGCATTATACGGAGCGGAGGCGTCGAGGACCCAGAGGATCACATCTGCCTCTGGTATGCGGAGTATCACCCTTTCTTGCGCCTCTCGCTCGATAGGGTCGCGGGGGCTTCCCAATCCCGCCGTATCTATGATCCTGAACTTTATGCCCTTCACGTGGATGGTCTCCTCGAGAAGGTCCCGCGTGGTCCCCGGCAACGGGGTTACGATGGCCCTGTCCCTTAAGGAGAGGGCATTGAGGAGGCTCGACTTCCCCACATTCGTCCTCCCTACTATGAGCGCCTTCAACCCCTGCTTGATGGCTCTTCCCTCGTAAAAAGAGGCGATCAATGTCGATAGGGCGTCCCGTATCTTTCCGATGCGCCCCGGCCATTCACGGTCCTCGATATCGAGTCCTTCTTCGGGAAAATCTATCGATGCCTCGACTTCGGCGGCCAGGCCCTCTATCTCGGCCGAAAGGCCCTTGATGCAATCGGAAAGATGCCCTTTTGAAAGGGCGAGGGCGCTTTGCAATTCTTCGGCGCTTTCACTCTCGATGATATCAAGGACAGATTCCGCCTGGGCAAGGTCTATCCTCCCGTTGAGGAAGGCCCTCCTCGTAAACTCACCGGGCTCTGCCATGCGGGCCCCATTTGTCATCAGGAGGGAGAGGATCTCCCTCTGCGATGACAGGCCCCCATGGCAGTATACCTCTGCCATTTTCTCCCTGGTGTAGGTGTAGGGTGCGTCCATGAACGTGGCGAAAACCTCGTCCACATCCATCGTCGACTGGGGGTCGAAGAAAAAGCCCAGGTAGAGGCGGCGCGAGGCAAAGGCCTTTGTCCGCTTTCTGGGCCTGAAGAGCCTCTTCAGAATGGCGTGCGCTTCGGGCCCGCTCATTCTCACGATGCCTATTCCCCCCTCGCCCAGGGGAGATGATATGGCCGCAATGGTGTCACGCATCTTAGGCTCCCGTGGCTGACTCGGGTCCTCCCCTATCCTTCGGGTTTACCCCGAGAGGCCCCAAAAAGGCAACGCAGGAAAGATCAGGGCCTAGCGGCGCGCATTCACGGAACCGGAAGGCGAGATGACCACCTTCTTCGTGTGGCCTTCCCCTTCGCTGTGCGTCGTTATTCGGTTATTGTTCTTGAAAAGGGTATGAATAATGCGCCGTTCGTAAGGGTTCAGCGGCTTTGTCTTGATGGGCTTTCCCTCTTTCTTGACCTTGTCTGCGAGCCTCTTCGCCATCCCGATGATCGTTTTTTTTCGGCGTTCCCTGAACCCGTTAACGTCGAGGAGGAGCTTCAGGTTCTGTTTATATTGCTTGGCGATTGCGAGTTTCACCAGGTGTTGAAGGGCCTCGAGGACCTCACCGTCCTCTCCTGTGAGCGCATCCTCGTCCCCTGTCTCCATGGAGAAAAGGACCCTGTCGTTCTGGGACGCCACCTCGACCCTGACAACCACGCCATAGAGCGCCGCTATTTCGGTGAGGAACCTCTTTCCGTATTCCTCGGGCGTATTCCTCACCCTGGCAACGATCCTTACCTTCTTGCTCCCCAAAAGGCCGAGGATGCCTTTCGTGTCTACCTCAGTCACCTCGATGTCAAGGTCCTTCTCTTCCGCGCTGAGCGCCGCAGATGCCTTCTTGACCGCTTCTTCGTATGTCTTGCCCTCAACCTCTATGAAGTCCATTCGAGCGCCTCCTTCAGGCAACATGTTTGTTGATGTAGTACTGTTGACCGATGGATATCACGTTGTTGATGAGCCAGTAGAGCACCAAGCCGGTAGGGAATCCCCAGAAGAGGAAGGTGAAGACTACCGGCATGAAGAGCATCATCTTTTCCTGCATGGGATCGACGCTGGTCGGCGTCATTTTCTGCTGGATCACCATGGTAATCCCCATGATAAGAGGCAAGACCCGCAAGGGAAGGGAGAAGCCCGCCACGTTCAACGTGTAAAGGTTCTCAGGGGAGGCGAGGTCATTGATCCAAAGCATGAAGGGGGCATGGCGGAATTCAATGGCTCCCATAAGCACCCTGTACAGGGCGAAGAAGACAGGGATCTGAATCACCATGGGAAGGCACCCCCCGAGGGGATTGATGCCCTTGCTCTTGTAGATATCCATCATCTCTTTGTTGAGCTTTTCTCTATCATCCTTGTACTTTTCCTTGAGCTTCGCTATGATGGGCTGCATTTTCTGCATTTCCTTCATGGACTTGTAGCTCTTGAGGCTCAAGGGATAGAAGATGATCTTGATGAGGACCGTGAGAAGGATAATGTCTACGCCGTAGTTGCGGGTGAAATGGTCGGAAAAATTCATGCCCCACAGCATGGGCTTGGCGATGATATCGAACCAGCCGAAATTGACGATCTTCTCCGCATTGATGTTCAGCTGCTTGAGGAGGGATACCTTGTTGGGGACGAAATAGAGGGCGCTCTCGATGCGGCCGTCCCGGGTTATGAACCGGTCTACCGGGGTATTGCCCACTTTCATTATCAGAAGGGCGGGTTTGGCTAAGCCTTTCGGGAGGAAAATGAATGAGAAATAGCCTTCGTCGAAGCCCGTGTACTGATACGCGGTGTTCGCGTCTACCGGATTATCCAGTTTTTCGACCTGGTCGAGCTTGGTCCCATCGAACAGAAAAGGCCCCTTGAAGATGTACCTCGATTTAGCCTCGAGGGACATGACTGCGCAATCAACGTACGTGATCGACTGGGCCTCCCCTTGCGTCTGTACATTAAGGCCGACGGTGTACGTATCAGGATAGAACGTATATGTCTTCGTCACCTTGGCACCGTTCGTGAGGGCCCCTGAGAAGGTGAGCGTTTCCGGCTTGTCCTTCACCACAATATCGCCCCTGTCTGCGGCGAAGATCGTGCCATCGTCGGCCGTTTTCCCATTCGCCGACTGGAAAACAGCCGGCAGGTACCGATAGGGAGAGGGGTTAACGAGGAGCTCTTTTCTCGCAGTGCCGCTCACGGTTTCCCTGTACTCCTTGAGACGCACGCTCGTCAGGCCGCCGCCGAGATCGCTCAAGGTTATCTTGAGCTTCGGCGTATCCACCGTGATCAGTCTCGTTGGCTTCTGTTCTATGGTTGGCGCGGCCGCTCCGGCAGGGGGAACCACTCCTTGAGTCCCTTCGGTCGATGCCGCCGGCCCCTTCTCCGCTCCGGGTGCCGGACCGACCGGGCCCTGCGCCTGACCGGACGGTTTTTGCCCGCCGCCGGGGGGAGGGGTCTTCGCCGGAGGCATGAGGTACTGCCACGCGATGAGGAGAAATACGATGAGAACGACGGCGATTATCGTCCTTTTTTCCATTGAGCCTCCGCTACTCCACGGGGTCGAATCCCCCTGGGTGAAAAGGATGGCACTTGAGCACCCGCTGCACACCCAGGGAGATGCCTTTCCAGAGCCCTTTCTTTTGAATGGCCTCCATCGCGTAGCGCGAGCAAGTCGGATAGAACCTGCACGTGGTAGGAACGTAGGGAGACAACAACAACCTATAGAACCTCAGCACGAAAAGAGCGACTCTGGTCATTCCCGGACAGCCTTGGACAGCAACACGCGGAGTTCCCCGCTGACGGCTTCCCACGTCACCCTCTCGGGCAGACCGGTCACCCTTACGGAATAACTCGTGGATTCCCTAAACAGCGGCTTGTTCAGCCTGAAGAACTCTCTGAGAAGCCTCTTTATCCTGTTTCTCCTAACCGCTCCCTTGACCTTTCGGCTGACGACCACGCCGAACCGCTTCACGCTGATCTCGTTTTTGCTTCGAAAAAGAAGAAAATGGACCGTTCTACCAGACTTTGTCCATTTTGTGTATCGGAAATCCCTTTTGTTGAGCCTTTCGGCTTTTCCCAGGGTTTGATCCATCAAACGGTGAGTCGTTTTCTTCCCTTCGCGCGCCTTCTTCTGATTACGTCCCTCCCAGGCTCGGTTCGCATCCTCACCAGGAAGCCGTGGGTTCTCTTTCTGCTCTTGTTATGCGGCTGGAATGTCCTCTTCATCGATTCACCCTTCCAGTTTAGCGGAACCTTTTAATAAACCATACAAGACGGACGAATGTCAATATCGGGACCTATTACGCCGGGGTGCAGCTTACGGCAAAGAAGGACCGCCCAAGAAGTTCGAAAGGATCGTGAGTGGACGATCAAGACCCGAGGATCCGCCTGACGCAGAGGGCCAGTTCCGCGGTCCGGCTCGATTTTCTCAAGATGGCCCGGACGCCGGCGGCCCGGGCCCTTTTTTCCGATGAGACCTCGGGGTAGTCGGTGTAGAGGATAATGGGAACGTCGGGCCTTATAGCAAGGATCTGTCTGGCAAGATCGGTCCCGGACAAATCGGGCATCTTTTCGTCCGTCACCACGAGATCAAATTCGGCCGGCCGGTCGGAGAAGACTGCCAGAGCATCTGGGCTGCTCATCAGGGCGGTGACGCCGTACCCATGGTCCTCGAGGATCTCGCTGATGAGGTCGAGGAGGATCTCTTCGTCGTCGATCACGAGGATGTTCGGGCAGTCCTTTCTCTTCGGAAGAACGCGCTTCACCCCTATAACATAAAGCGGGAGCCGCCCTTTTTCCAGGGCGAGCCCCCTCCCTCGATCCTTTGCCCCTGATCCCTAGTACACACCGTACTCCTTGGTGAACTCCACCCACACCTTGACGAGCTCGGGATTCGCCTCGTCCATGATCGACCTCGGCCCCATGACGAACCCGCCTCCTTTGCCCACCACATCTATGAGCGTCTTCGCATACGCGCGAACGGATTCGGGGGTCCCTACCTGCAAGAGCGACAGGGGCATCATGCCCGAGATGCACATGACATCGCCAAGGGCCTCCTTTGCCTTGTGGATGTCAGTTGCGTCGAAGAGGCCCAGTATCTTGCCTTTCGGCAGCTCGGCCAAGTACTTGAGCCGCATGGCGTAGTCGCCTTCGAAGAAGGGACACGGAGTCAGGCCGTTATCTATGAGGGTGAGTATCAGCTTCTTAAGGCTGGGCCAATAGAATGTTTCAAACTGTTTGAGGGACATGAAGCCGTCCGCTCCTCGATGGAGAGGGATGAAGACACCGGGGTTGCCCGTGATCTTGGTGAGGGCGAGGGCACCATTGATCTGGTTTGGCAGGAGGTAATTGATGAGCTTCAGCAGGTTTTGGGGCTGGCGGTACATGTCGAGCATGGTACCCTTCATGCCCCGCAAGGCATCGGAAATGACGTCAAAGGGTGCAAGGGTAATAGCCCCTGCGGAACAGGGGAATCCCGCATCCACCATGTCCTTTTGGTATGCGGCGTTCGCTGCCACATGCCTCAGCAGCGCCTGGGAGGCTTTGTGGAAGGACTCGAACGCAGTCACGAACTCAGGCAGGGCAAGATCGGAAAGAGTGGGCATGCCGAAGTAACCCATGAGAAGCGACGTGACGGAAGGAAGCTCTGAGAAAACCCCCAAGGTGCCGAAGACCCTCGGCATGAGGACTTTGAGGGTAAAATCCGACGGGTCGCGGAGGAGGAGGTCGTACTCGTCGGCCTTCATGTACTCATCCTCCACGAACTGGAAGGTATGGTTTGGGTCGACCCCATCACCCGGCCATTTGATCTGTTTGCACCCCATCGCCTCCAACGCGTCTCCCGGTGTGTGAATGCAATGGCCGGGGTTGAAATACATGTCCGGCTCAAGGTCCATGATAGTTTTCTTGTAGGCTGAAAAGAGCTTGTCGCTGTCGTACATGGCCTCTCTGTATGTTATGCCCGCATATCGGGCGGGAAAGAAGCCGAGATCCTGGAACCATATGGGAACTCTGTCGGGCCTCCGCAGGGCGATGGCATCTTGAATGCGCTGTTGCCTTTCTCCGAAGAGTCGTTCCGAAGTAGTAGCCATTTGTTCCTCCTCGTCAAAGTTTCTCGGGGGTACAGACCTTGAGGCCGGATGGGCCTTGCAGCTCGCAAGCCCTTGGAGGGTGCGCTATCCGCTAATCGGCCGACCAATCATGATGTTCTGACACAGATGAACCCCAGCCATGGCGTCCACCACCCAATAGTCGGCCCCCACCTGGCTGCATATCGCTTCATTGACGTGGCCTCCTATTATGTACGCCCGGGGGGATATTGCAGGAGGCACATTCTTTCTAAGGAACTCGATAATTGACGCCATCGGGTCCAATGCCGCGGTGATCAGACACGACATCCCTACTATGTCGGGCCTCAACTCATGAATGGAAGCGAGGAACCTGCCCGCAGGAACGTCAACCCCCAAATCATGGACGGTGAATCCGTATCCCTGAACCAGTGTCTTGAAGATGTCCTTTCCGATAAAGTGGATGTCCCCCTCTACGGTTCCGAGAAGGATAGTTCCTGCATGAACCTTCTCGCTTTTGCCTTCAACGAAAGGCAGGACGAGTTCCCCGACCCTGCACATGATTTCGCCGGCCATGATGAGGGCTGAGACGTAGTAGATCCCTTGATCGTAGAGCTTTCCCACCTCGATCATCCCTTCGTGGCATAGGTCGAGGATGGTGAGGGGAGGCACATTGCCGGCCAAACATTCCTGAACCAAATCCAGCGTTGTCTCCTCATCGAGCTTCGCCACCGATTTGCTCAGATCTTCGTAGATACCTGCCCTGGGCACGGGCTTTACCCCCTTTGTACCGGCGCTACAGACAGTTGCTCGAACCTACCGTCGTCGAGAATGTAAGCCTATCTGCCCGGACTACGAACCGGCCCCAACTGGTAGGTCTATCGTCGAGGTCGAGAAAGACGTGCTCTATCCGGAAGGCTGGCTGCATGGGAATCGTATTGAGCAATTCAGCCTCCTGCCTCGAGAGAACTGCAGCCTGGACGGTCAGCTTCCCGCTCTTGAGGTTTTTTTCCCCCTTGCCGACAAAAAGCCGGTCAAGGGGGGTGACTTCCAGTTCGGCCTCCACGATTGGGCGAAACGGATCGTATATCAGATGTTCCCTGTGGTAAACAACAGGGTCTCCATCTAGGACGAGTAATCTCCGAATAAGAATTGTTCGGGCACCGGCCGGGACGGTCAACTTTTCTGCGGTCACCTCATCCGCCTTCACGATCAGTGCTTCGAGGATCCTCACCTTCGTTCGCTCCTTGTCTCTGAATAGCTCGTGAAACTCCCGCAGGCTGAATGTCACGCCGCGCAAGTCGAGAGGCCGCACGTATGTTCCGCTCCCCTGGACTGTACTGACGACCCTTTGATCTATCAGTGTATTGATAGAGCGGCGAACCGTCATGGGACTAACCTTGAAGCTGCTGCAAAGCTCTGATTCAGAAGGCAAACGATCGCCGGGGAGGTACGCGCCTTTTGCAATTTCTTCCCTCAGTATGTTTGCGAGCTGAACATAGGCAGGCTCAGAGCCTTCCCGGTTTATCGAACGGCGATTGCCCATCTCTTTCGTGATTGTACCTCCAGGGGCATCCTGTACCTCTATATATAACTTCATGGACACAAGCCTTGTCAACTTCAAAGCGTGAAGGCTTGGCCTGTCGAAGCCGTGATGCCTCTGCTTCCGCGAAAATAGCTGCCAGTAAGGCTTTTTTGAGGTGCTCGCAGTTTGGCTTCCTGAATTGACCGCCTGGTGGGGATCGCAGGATAGGTGGCTTTCTTCTGTTGCTACCTCCAGCCCTCCAGGGGGCCGCAGTTTTTTCTTGACAAGTTCCCCATAGAAGTTTTAGAAAGGAGTCATACTATGGCTCCAAAATCCATCAATCTTGAAGAAGGCGCACGGGCGGGGGAACTATGCAAGGACGCAAGGGGAAGAAGGAACAATTGAAAGGAGGAACCGATCAATGAAGAGCAAAGGTGTTTCTTTCGTCTGTCTGGCAGCGGTTGTCTTAGTCTGCCTGTTCCTCGGTGCCAAGGTGAGCGCCGCAGCCGAC
>CAYZAF010000233.1:0-13477 GCA_964476435.1 uncultured Syntrophaceae bacterium | reverse complement strand
CTCTACGTCAATAAATGACCCTGCTGCGAGCGGACAGGGCACCCAAGACACGGAAACGGGAAGCGAGTCTTTGAGGGGGAGGCTCCATGCGGCTCTTTGCCGCTGGAGGGGGCGACGCGAGCCCCAACAATTGCCGACGGAGCGAAGCGGAAAAAGGTTTTCCCTGCAGCAAGCTGCGGGGAATCCACAAGTTGACGCACGCGGGATAGTATGCCGGATCGCCAAGAAGAAAGGCAGGGGAAGGGCGGATCCCCGTTGAGGAGCATCATCATCGGAACGGGCAACGTCGGCAAGTTCGAGGAGATCAAGGAAGCCCTGCACGGGAAGTTTGACCGGTGCCTCTCGCTTCGAGATTTCGAGGGGAACATCGACGTGGCCGAGGACATGCCCAGCTACCCTGAGAATGCCCTGAAGAAGGCGAGAAAGATCGGGAACAGGTATGGCGTAGACACCCTTGCGGACGACTCGGGCCTGGAGGTGGAAGCGCTCCACGGAAGGCCGGGGATTTACTCGGCCAGGTATGGGGCAACGGACGACGAGAGGATCGAGAGGCTCCTTCGGGAGCTGAGGGGCGTCCCCAGGGAAGGGCGAAAAGCAGTCTTCAAGGCATACCTCGTCTACTATGAGCCGGCCGGCGGCCTGGCCTTTATCTTCTACGGCAGCCTCAGGGGCTACATAGGCCATGAGAGGAGGGGGGGCAACGGTTTTGGCTTCGATCCAGTCTTCATGCTGCCCGACTCGGGCAAAAGCCTCGCGGAAATGGGCAGGGGCGAGAAGAACAGGATAAGCCATCGCGGGCAAGCCCTCGACGCGTTCAAGAGATTCCTGCAGGCGTGAGGGCTCCTCACACGAAGGGGCGGCCTTCTATTTTGTCCCCTCGAACTTTTCGATGACGGACCTGTATTTCTCGTGAATCATTTTCCTGTCGAATTCTCCGAATGCTTCCGCCATGAGATCCTGCTCGTGTTGGCTGAAATACTCCATGCAGGGGATAAAGAAGTGTCTGTCCTCCTTCTCTATGTGGATGGGATAGAAACGGACGAGTTCTTCCATCACAGCCTTGATCTCGTCAAACGCCGTAGCGTCGCCGAGGACGTACCGTTCTTTCGCTGCAACGAGCCGGCCCGTCAAGCCCCGCGCTTGAACGTGTTCCTGGGTTAGCTCCTTTACGACCTGCTTATGGCGGTCCGCTATCGGTTTTTCCAACAGGAGCCGGAACAGGATGTCCTCCTCTTTTCCATGATGGCACCGGTCCGCGTAAGTCCTGATGAAGTCAACCGCCTCGTCAATGAATTGAGGCCTGGCCTTGTTAGTCCTGCTTATCGCCTCGATCTCGCCCTTCATTACCTTGATCATCCGTTCTATGAGGCGATGCTCGATCATCAAAGGAGCAATAGGCATCATTGGCAACCCTCCGAAGACGAAGTGGGTACGGAAGAAAGCACAGGGCACTTTGCATGGCAAGACATGCCGAGTAGAAGCAAACAAGTGGTCCCAGCGAGATTCGAACTCGCGTTACCGGCGTGAGAGGCCGGCGTCCTGAACCCCTAGACGATGGGACCTTGATGGATGATGATACCAAAAACCCCGGCCCTTTTCCAGACAATTGTGAATTGGAAGGGCGAAAAGGACCCCTTCTCTTTTCTCCGACTCTGGTGCGGGGACGAGCGCTTAAGCCAGCCACACGCGAGCGAAGCGAGGTTGGGGGGGGGGAGGCTCCATGTGGCGGATGCCACTGGAGGGGGCGCTTAAGCCCCGTTAAGTGCCTAAGTGCCATTGAGTTTGCTTTTCATAACTGATATAATGAAAGGGGTACGGGGGAGGTCTCCCGTGATTGGAGGGAATAGATGCTAAAAGTTGGGGAAGTGGCCGTCTATCCTGGTCATGGCGTGGGCAGAATCGAGTCTATCGAGGAGAAGGTGATCTCTGGGACCAAGCAGTCCTTCTACATCATGAGGATTCTCGATTCTGATATGACGATCATGATACCTGTCGAAAGTGCCCATCATGCGGGCCTCCGGTACGTGATCGATTCGGAGCAGGTGCTCAAGGTCTACGAGATCCTCAAGGACACGAGCTTTATCCATGACACTTCTCCTTGGAATAGGCGCTACAAGGAGTACATGGAGCGCATCAAGAGCGGATCCATTTTCGAGATCGCCATGGTCTTGAGAGAGCTGTACAGCCTCAGGATGTGGAAGGAGCTCTCCTTTGGCGAAAGAAAGATGTTCGAAACGGCTCGCAACTTGATCAAGAAGGAGCTGTCCATTGCGCTGAGCAAGGACGAAGAAGAGATAGTAACCGACATAGAAAGCATATTCTCGAGCAATTCAAAAGGCTAGACACCCCATAGGTTGAGTTCTTGACCATTGTCTCCCAGATCGTTCTCATAGCGGTAACCGCTGTCACCGGGTACTTTATCGCAGTAGAGATGTTCTCAGGCACCTTGTACGGCCTCATAGGGACCGCCCTGGGGCTTGTACTCGGCTATCTCGTGATCAAGGCAGAGGAGAAGCTGAAGGAGATACCCCTCAAGATAATCATCGGCACCCTGGTAGGCATCACGGTCGGTCTCTTCATAGCGAACCTCTTCATCTCAAAGCTCCTTCTCACCCACGCAAAGGACGTGCCCATAACTCTGCCGATCTATATTCTCCTCTACTTTGTCATGGGCTATCTGGGTTTCAGTATCGGAGAGAAAAAGAGCCACACCCTCGATCTGTCCAGGGTGCCCATATTCGGCAAGGCAGAGGAGGCCGAGGGGAACAAGATCCTTGATACGAGCGCTATCATCGATGGAAGGATTGCCGACATCTGTGAAGCGGGATTCATAGAGGGAGCCTTCGTTATCCCTCAATTCGTGCTGTACGAGATCCAGCACATCGCAGACCTTCAGGACCCTGTGAGGAAGACAAGGGGGAGGAGGGGTCTCGAGATACTGCACAGGCTCCAGAAGCAGCAGCGCGTGAAAGTGCGGATCGTGGATGTCGATTTCCCCCGCCTCAAGGACGTCGATTCCAAACTCATAGCCCTCGCAAAGAGCCTGCAGGGCAAGATCGTGACCAATGACTACAACCTCAACAAGGTCGCCGAGCTCCAGGGGATCAGCGTTTTGAACATGAACGAGCTGGCAGCCGCGCTCAAGCCTGCCATCCTGCCGGGAGAGCAGTTTTCCGTAAGGGTCGTGAAAGAAGGCAAAGAGCACGGCCAAGGCATAGGATATCTTGATGACGGGACAATGGTAGTTGTGGACGAAGCGCGCAAGCTCCTCGGCAAGACCGTGGACGTCGTCGTAACGAGCCTCCTGCAGACAACCTCCGGCCGCATGATCTTTGCTAAGCTCAAAGAGGCGGCAGAGAAGGAGTTCTACTTCCCCGAAGATTACAACTTTGAAGAGCATGTGAGGTAAGCATGAGAACTTTGGCCATTGTCCTTGCCGGCGGAACGGGCAAACGGATGGGCTCTCCAACGAACAAGCAACTCCTGCTCCTCGACAACAGGCCGATCATCGTTCATACACTGCAGGTTTTTCAGGAATGCAGAGCCGTTGACGGCATTTACCTCGTGGTCAATCAGAAGGACCTGCCGACCATACAGGAAGAGATCCTCGAGACGTACCATTTTAACAAGATAGTAAAACTGGTCGTCGGAGGCAGACTGAGGCAGGACTCCGTACGGAACGGGCTCGAGGCTATCGACGAGTCGTGCGACATAGTCATTGTTCATGATGCGGCGCGCCCCTTTGTCTCACCCTCGTTCGTGGAGAAGTCCATCTCCCTCATGGAGATGTTCGATGCCCTTGTCCCCGCCATCCCGGCCAGAGACACGATCAAGGTGATCTCCAAGGAAGGGTTTGTGTTGAAGACCCTGGAGAGGGACTCCCTGTGGCATATTCAGACCCCTCAGACGTTCAAGTATGATCTCATCATAAAAGCCTACCGCGAGGGCTTGGGGAAAAAGCTCTGCGGCTACGACGACTCGACCTTCATAGAATATCTGGGTAAGAAGGTCAAGGTGGTCGAAGGCTCTCCTTACAACATCAAGATAACGACGCCTGAAGACCTCATCATAGCGAAAGGTATCCTTGCGCAGTTGAAAGGAAGCGCATGAGGGTCGGCCTTGGCTACGATGCCCATGCCTTTGCGCAGGGGAGGGATCTCTTTCTCGGAGGGGTGCTCATACCCCACGAGAGAGGCCTCCTCGGCCACTCTGACGGGGACGTCCTCCTCCATGCCATAAGCGACGCAGTCCTCGGCGCAGCAGGCCTTGCGGACATAGGTTTTCTCTTTCCGGACACGGATGCAACCACAAAGGGCATTGCCAGCGAACGTATCCTCGCCCGGGCTGTCGAGCTTGCGAGAAGTCAGGGTTACAAGGTAGTGAACGTGGATGCCGTCGTGGTCTGCGAGGCGCCCAGAATACAGGCCTACAGGGACGAGATAAGGACGAACATTGCCCGCATCATGATGGTGGACACCGCGTGCATCGGTGTGAAGGGCAAGACCACCGAAGGCATGGGGTTCGCCGGGAGGAGGGAGGGCATTGAATCCTACGCTGTCTGCCTTCTCGAATAGGGTTGCCCATGATTAGGGTGCGGTTCGCTCCGAGTCCCACGGGGAACCTCCATGTGGGGAACGCGAGGACCGCGGTGCTCAACTATCTGTTTGCCCGCCACGGTAAGGGTCATTTCATTCTGCGCGTAGAGGATACCGATATGGAGCGATCGCAGGGGCTCTTTGAGGAGTCCATCAAGGAGGACCTCCGGTGGCTTTCCCTGGACTGGGACGAAGGGCCGCACCGGCAGACGGACAGGCTCGATACTTACCGGTCGTGGGCCCAGGTGCTTGTGGAGAGAGGCCTTGCCTACAAGTGCTTCTGTTCGAAGGAGGAGCTGGAAAAGGCGCGCTCTGATGCCCTGCGTCGAGGGCTGCCTCCGAAATACGGAAGGACTTGCCGGAACCTTTCCACGGACACCGTGAGAGAGCTTGAGGCAGCGGGTAGGCCGTACGTGCTCCGTTTCCGGTCGCTCGACAGAGAGATCCGCTTTTACGATGCCATATACGGCGAGATGGTCTTCCCCGCGGATCACGTTGATGATTTCATCATCGTCCGGACCGACGGCATCCCTTCATACAACTTCGCCGCCGCCGTGGACGACCACCTCATGCAGATCACCCAGGTGATCAGGGGATCTGATCACCTTTCGAACACGCCGAAGCAGATCATGCTCTTTTCCGCATTCGGGTTCCAGCCGCCCACATATGCCCACCATTCCCTGCTCGTTGGCGCCGACAAGAAACCCCTGAGCAAGAGGCATGGGGCAACGACGGTGAGGGATTTCAGGGCCATGGGCATCCTGCCCGAGGCCATGATAAACTACCTCGCTATCATCGGCAGGAAGGTCGATAAGGAGTTCCTGGGGAAGGAAGCATTGATCGAGACCTTTGATCTCGGCTCGTTTTCACCGTCGGACGCTTTGTTCGACAGGGAAAAGCTCCTTTGGTTGAACAAGGAGCACCTGCGAGGCCTCACCATGAATGCCCTCCTTGAGAGAATGGGGCTCGAACAGAAGGATAGCGAGAAAGTCTTCCTCCTCCGGGAGAACGCGAGGACCCTCGAGGAGATGAGGTCAATGCTTCGCATGTTCGAGGCAGGGGAGGTTGACGAGGAGGCAATCGGTTATCTTTCGTCCATAGAGGATCGAAAGGAGATACACATCCTCCTGGAAGAGACGGCTGCAGCCGACCATGGCGATATCGAGCGGCTTTTCGAGAAAGTGGAGGGGAAGAGCCGACTTTCGAGACGGGAGCTTCTCATGGCCCTCCGCATCGCCATATCGGGGAGGAAGAGCGGCCCGCCTCTCAAGGACGTCTACCGGCTCATGCCGAAAGATATTATACTAGAGAGAACGAGATGTCTGGGAAAACGGTTCTCTACGCTACCCGCAGCCTGAAGGGCATCAAGAACGTCTTTCGACGCCTGTCGCTCCGAACACAGCTGCTCTTCATCCTCCTCTTCGTGCTTGCCATATCCTTGAGCTCCCTCTCCGTGATCTACACGAGAACGGAGGACGCGATCATCGAGAAGGTGAGCGACACCCTCGATGACATCACGAAGGCCATTCAGATCAGCGTGGAAGAGTACTCATACAAAGGCAACAGCACGCAGAGGCTCCAAAGCGCCGTGGACATGCTCAACCAGAAAGGCATAAGAGAGATCACCATTATCGGCGACGATTCGCAGGTGATCGCCAGCTCGAACCCGAAGAAGGTAGGGACCCGGGAAAACCCCAAGAAAATAGGGGAGAAGCTCGCCCGGAAGAAGGGCTTCTTCATCACTGCGAGGCTCGGGGAGGAGAACAGGAGGGAGAACCAGCGCCCCTATGACGTGATCATGCCCGTCTCAATAAAAGGGCAAAACCTGGGCTACATTCACATAAGCATGGTTCTCGACGACTTCCAGTCCCTTCAAAGGAAGAATCATCTCAAGAGGATAGTGGCCACCCTCTTTGCATTCAGCCTGGGGATCATCGTCTCCCTTATCCTTGCGGATCAGTACACGGACCCCATTAAGCGCATTGCCCGCGCATCGAAGCACGTAGCCGAAGGAAAGCTCGTGAAGATACGCGAGAGCAAGAGGAGGGACGAGATTGGTGTGCTCGTGAGAAGCTTCAACGAAATGGTCGAGAAGCTCAGCGAAAGAAAAGAGCTGGAAGATAAGTTGAAGAAAACCGAGCAGCTGTCGATGATCGGCCAGCTTGCTTCGGGCATTGCCCATGAGGTGCGCAACCCCCTCAATTTCCTCTCTCTGTCCATCGGCCACATCAGGGAAAGGCTCGCCGAGGAAAAGGTGTCGCAGGAGAGCGACATTAACGAGCTCCTCGACAGCCTCAAGAAAGAGATTTACCGGCTCAATGAATTGATCAACAACTTCCTTTTCCTTGGAAAGCCGATCACGCTGAAAAGGGAGTGGGTATCGGCAAATGCCCTGGCAGAAGATGCCCTGTACATGGTGAGGGACAAGATCAGGGACAACATAAGCGTCGCCACCGTCAGTCCCGATAACCGGATGCGCATATACTGCGACAGGGAGTACATGCGCATATGCCTCATCAACCTCATCCTCAACTCGGCCCAGGCAATCGAGGGCAAGGGCAGCATTACGGTCCGTTTCGGCGAGGAGGACGGGCTGGCGCTTATCTGTGTGAGCGATGACGGAAGGGGCGTGGAGAGGGAGGACATAGAGAGGATATTCGAGCCGTACTATTCCACGAAGAAGCTCGGCATTGGCCTTGGTCTCGCCATAACGAGACGATTTGTGGAGGAGCACGGAGGATCCATCTCTGCGGAAAGCAGGGTGGGTGAGGGGACGACAGTGACGATAAGGGTACCGGCCCATGAAGGCCCATAAAGGCACCATTCTAGTCGTAGAAGACGACACGCACCAGAGGGGGATCGTAAAGACTATCCTCTCGAAGGACGGGTTTTACGTAGAGGACTCAGGCATGGGGAAAGAGGCCTTGGATCTCCTCAAGAACTCCTCTTTCGACCTCGTCCTCACGGACCTGAGGCTGCCCGACATCGAGGGCATCGAGATCGTGAAAGAGGTGAAATCGCAAAGCCGTCCCTGCCATGCGATCGTCATGACCGCGTACGGCTCCATCCCATCGGCCATCGAAGCGACGAAGCTAGGGGCGTTCCACTATCTGGAGAAGCCCCTCGAGAAAGATCATCTGCTCCTCGTCATCAATAATGCCATGGATCAGGTGAAACTGCTGCGCGACAACCTGATGCTCAAAGACCAACTCTACGATAAATTCCATCTTGACAACATCATAGGCGATCACGGGAGCATGCGCGCCCTCTTCTCCATCGTAAGAAAGGCTGCCCCCACCAATTCCACGGTCCTCATCTACGGAGAAAGCGGGACCGGAAAAGAGCTCTTTGCCAAAAGCATCCATTACAACAGTCAGAGGAAGTCCAATCCCTTCTTTGCGATAAACTGCGCCGCAATTCCGGAAAACCTTCTGGAAAGTGAGCTTTTCGGCTATGAGAAGGGAGCCTTCACCGGGGCCCTTACCCGTCACATCGGGCTTTTCGAGCAGGCAAACGGAAGCACCCTATTCCTCGATGAGATTGGAGACCTTACCCTGGGCACGCAGGCCAAGATACTGAGGACCCTCCAGGAGAAAGAGATAAGGCGGATCGCCGGCCGGGAGACCATCAAGCTCGACGTGCGGATCGTGGCAGCTACGAACAAGCGGCTTGAGGAGGAGATCATCAGAGGTAACTTCCGCGAAGACCTGTACTATCGATTGAATGTCATTGCGTTCACCGTTCCGCCCTTGAGGGAGCGCAAGACGGATATCCCCGTCCTCGTCGAGCATTTCCTGAAGAAGCTGAACGAGTCGAACAACAGGAAGCGAGGCATCGCGAACGAGGCGCTTCAGGCAATGCTCAACTATTCATGGCCTGGGAACGTAAGGCAGCTCGACTCGGTCCTGGAGCGGGCCTACATCATGTGTGACGAAGACACGATAGGTCTCGAATACTTACCCGAGGAGATAAAGCACGAGGAGTCGCCCGACTCCTCTGAAAAACTGGGGGTCATCGCAGAGGATCTCACTGACGACCACCTCATCGACGCGAAGCTGACTGCCGCAGAGTATCGCCTCTACCTCTACCTGAGGCAGCGGGATCTCAGGGGTGAGAGCGATGCCGAGCTTCCGGAACCCAAGGTGATCATGGAGCGGCTCGGCATCAACAGAGATACCTTTTTCGTTGGCATTGCCCGCCTGAGGGAGCTGGGGCTCTACGACTTCAAGGCCCGACGCCTTAAGGGGAAGCGACCCGGCCTCACCCGCTGACGGGAAGGATCGAGGCGTTTTCATCCTCGCCGAACGAGAGCTTCCTCCGGCCTTGCCCTCACCTCGATGGGACCTTCCGATTGACATCTCCCATTGGCGTATTACAATCTGCTAGAGGCAGATGTGCTGCCTTTCCCAAAAATCTTATCTGAGGAGGCCGCTATGGAGGGCAGTGTGTACAAGATCATCGAAATCGTAGGAACGAGCACGAAGTCCTGGGAGGATGCAGCCAAAGGGGCCGTAGAAACAGCGTCCAAAACCCTGGAGGACCTCAGGGTAGCCGAGGTCGTGAAACAGGACGTCACCATAGAGAAAGGTAAGGTGACGGGCTACCGAACAAGGCTCACCATTTCCTTTAAGTACCACCCGGATCGCGGCTAAGAGCTTCTCTTACGAGACGGTGGCGCCGTTTGCTATTTCCCTGTCCGGGGAGATCAGCACGACGGTGCTTCCGTCCGCGCTCGAAGCCGCAAGGAGCATGCCGTGGGAGGCGATGCCCCTGAGCGTCCTCGGCTCCAGGTTGGCGACGAGAATGATTCTCTTGCCGAGAAGCTCTTCCTTCGTGTAGTAGGGTTTGATGCCGGCCACGATCTGACGCACCTCTCCGGCATCTACGGTGAGCTTGTAGAGACGATCGGCGCCGGGGATTTCCTCGCATTCCTTGATCTGCGCCACCCGGAGGTCCATCTTCTTGAAGTAGTCGAAAGTGATGTTATCCACGTACGCCCTCCTCATTCCTGTTTTCATCTCTATTATAGCAGAAGTGATTCGCCTTGCATGAGCATTGTTTCATAGGACCTGCGTGGAGGCAAGGGCTCCTGGCCTTTTTTCTGCCTCTCCCTTGACTTTAGCGTTTCCCGATGCAAATAATGGGTGAAATGAAGATCGACCTCCTCGTTGTCCTTGTGCTCTACTTGTCCCTCCAAGTTTTCAAGTATGCCCTCGAGTATCTCAACGTGAGGCATATGCGGCTCCTGGCGTCTTCCGTTCCCCCCGAATTGGAGGGAGCTGTCGATCGCACATCTCTCGAAAAGATGCAGACCTATGTGGCCGAGAAAACGGCTTTCGACATTATTGCATCAGGCGCCGCGAGCCTCGCGATAATAGTTTTCCTCTTCGGCGGTCTTCTCGATAGATACAACTCCTGGATAGCCTCTCTCAACCTGGGGTTCGTCGCCTCCGGCCCTGTCTTCTTTCTCCTTTTGTACGTTGCGGGTGAGCTGCTCTCCGTACCGTTCTCCCTTTATTCTGTCTTTCGGATCGAGAATCGCCACGGTTTCAACACGATGTCGGCCGGCCTGTGGCTCGCCGATTTCCTCAAGGGGATGACGCTCTCCCTGGTCCTCCTTATTGTTCTCTCCCTCGCGGGCTTCCTGCTCATACAGTGGAGCCCTCGTTTCTGGTGGTTCTGGGTATGGTGCGCCTTCCTGGCGCTCACAATCTTCATCACCTACATTTCGCCTTACGTGATCGAACCTCTCTTCAACACGTTCATCCCCGTGGAGGACGGCGACCTGAAGGACCGCATCATCCGTCTGGCATCGTCGGCGGGTATCAACGTGAGCAAGGTACTGAAGATGGACCAATCGAAACGGAGCAGGCACATGAACGCCTACTTCGCCGGCATCGGCAGGACGAAGAGGATCATCCTTTTCGACACTCTTCTGGGCAGCATGAGCCCCGATGAGATCGTAGCGGTGCTGGCCCACGAGATCGGCCACTGGAAGAGACGCCACCTTCTCAAAGGGCTCGCAATCACCCAAGCACTCTCCCTCCTTCTTCTTTTCTGCGCCTATCGCGCACTCCAGGGCCCGATCCTTTCCGTCCTTTTCAGGATGAAGGTGGACACCCTCCCTGTCAAGATGGTCGCCGCCGCCTTTCTGGCGTCCATGCTCGCGTTCTTTCTCAAGCCTGCGATGAATGGTCTTTCGCGGAGCTTCGAGAGGGAGGCGGACCGCTTCTCCTGTGATCTCTCAGGGAAGCCCGAGACCATGGTCAATGCCCTTGCCAAGCTCTCCAAGGAGAACCTTTCCAACCTCTTCCCGCATCCGCTCTATGCCCTGTTCAATTACTCCCATCCGCCGGTCCTCGAAAGGATAAGATACATACGGGCCTATGGCAACGCGGGAAAGGAAGAGGGCAGGACGTGATAAGGGTGGGCGTATGTTCATGGGCGGAAAAGAGCTTAGTCGCAAGCGGGGAGTTCTATCCCCGAGAGGCGAGGACCGCAGAGGCGCGCCTGCAATACTACGCCTCTTGTTTTGACACTGTCGAGATCGATTCTACGTACTATGCCATACCGGATCAGCGCACGGCGTGGCTCTGGGACGCACGGACCCCGGAAGGGTTCACCTTTCACGTGAAAGTCTACGGCGCTCTCACCGGCCATGCCATCGACCCGCGGACGCTGCCGAAGGGTTTGAGGGAAAGCATGACCTTCGCGGCCCGGGATGCGGGCCATGTCTACGTAAAAGACCGCGCTGCCCTGGCATCTATCGCGAAGGTCTTCAGCGAGTCCCTCCTGCCACTGAAACGGGCCGGCAAGCTGGGGCTCATGGTATATCAGTTCCCCCCATGGTTCGATTACAGACGGGCGAATGTGGAGCGCTTACTCTTTTGCAGGGATCTTATGCCCGGTCTGCCCTGCGCGGTAGAGTTTCGCCATGGAAGCTGGCTGACCCCCCAAGGGGCCCCAACTGTCCTCGGCCTCCTCAAGGAGCAGGGCATCACCTATGTTGCGGCTGACGAGCCCCAGTATCGCTCCCAGGCAACAGTGCCTTTTCTCCCGGGCGTCACCTCGGATATCGCCTATTTCAGGTTTCACGGCAGAAATGCCGAAAACTGGCTAAAAAAGAACGTGGAGACCTCTCTGAGATACGCGTATGTGTACTCCGATGAGGAGCTTAAAGAATTTATCCCGGCAATGAAAGAAGCTGACAGGCAGGCGAAGACGACCTACGCCATGTTCAACAACTGTCACCGGTCGAACGCGACGACAAACGCCCTGCGCCTCAAGGAGTTGCTGAAAGGCGCGGGGGAAACAGGTCAAACCTAGTTACCCCTAATCCATGCCGCGGGGAGGTAACGCGTGACCCCTTGCGCCATTTGGAAGCTTAAGCGAAGAGACGCTCGGAGACATTTTGAATCACTGGATGCGTGATTCCAGGCGTAGTAAGCTATTCCACGATGGCCTCAACCATACGAACCTGGCGCCTGGCAAACGGCCTCACCGTCGAAATCGACGATGAATCAGCCAACTACTATGGGGACTATTACAACGTGAAGCTCGTCGTGCGGTGCCGCATTACAGTAGAAGCCGCCCACGTGAAACCCCTGGAGAAAAGGGCGTCCCACCCAAGGGTTGCACAGATCATGGGCAGCTTCGTCGACTATCGCCGGGAGATTGGAAGGGCCGGCGTCGCGGGCAGGGACGTATCTTTTGTCAAGGGCGGGCTGCTCCGGAGCTTCGAGGAGAACGCCCTGCCCTATTTCAGCCGGGAGGATTTTGCGGAAAAGTTTGTGAAGAAGAGGTATGCCGAGATCGAGAAAGACCTCTCGGAGAAGGGTCACGGCAGGAGGAGAAATGGAGACTGACCTAAGAGTCCCCTTCTCCGACCTCTCGGAGAGGCGTGTGGGTGCCATCGTCACAATCAAGGGCCCGAATGGCGCGGAATGCAGGGGTAGACTCGTACGGATAGATGGGGAGACCGCCCTTGTCCGCGCCTTCGAGGAGCTGACATTCCCGTCCGAATCCCCTTTGAGCGTTATTCTCGTGCAAGCAATTCCCAAGAAGGAGAAAATGGCTCTCATCGTCCAGAAGGCAACGGAACTGGGGGTAGACAGGATCATCCCCTGCCTTTCGTCGAGGAGCGCCATTTCGCAAGAAGAGGGAGGGGAGGATAAGTCGCACCGATGGCCGGAAATCGCCAGGCGGGCAAAGGAGCAGTGCAGGAGGCGCATTGTTCCCGTCGTCTCGCCGCAGTCCGGCTTCTCAGCCGCGATCGAATCGGTCTCCCGCGCGAGTGCCCTAAAGCTCATCCTCTACGAAAAAGAGAGAATCGGAAGGCTGAAAGACATTGCCGCAGCCAATGAGAAGCCTGACAGCGTGGTAGTAGCGTGCGGGCCAGAGGGTGGCTTCACCGATGAAGAGGTATCCTTCGCTGCAGGGAAGGGCTTCATACCGGTGAGACTTGGCGGGAGGATCATGCGAAGCGAAACGGCGGCCCTGGCCGCCCTCTCGATCATCCAGTACGCGTGGGGAGACTTGTGACATTGAATCGCCGGACGTGCCGCCCCGCCTTGTGAAGCGGCGCGCCTCTATGCTTAAAAGGTAGGACTGCCCCAAAGACTACACCCCCGTCCGCTCTCGAAGCCTATTCCTTCCGCTTCGCTGCGCTTCCGGTGCTGACCCGTCTAGACGGAAAGACTCGCTCACGCTCGATTGCGAAACCACCCGCGGCCCCGTAAGGGTGGTGGCCGCGGGTTCCTGCCCTCTAGTCTTGTCGTGTGATGCTCCGCAAACAAGAACGCCCTACCGTCAGTATGTGCCTCGGTATCACTCGCGTGGATCATGGAGAAGCCCCGCACCCTCCTGGTGCGGGGCTTACCTAT
>CAYZAF010000232.1:0-9558 GCA_964476435.1 uncultured Syntrophaceae bacterium | reverse complement strand
AAAGAGCCTCCTTCCCAAGCGACCAGTCTCACAAAACCGCCATCGGCCATTTCGCAACGGAACGGGAATGCCGCGATAATCATGCGCTTTCCAGTGACTTCATCAATGTTGCCTCCCGCGTTCTCCACAGTACAGACACCTGCCTGCGTGAACATGCGGTGACACGGTTCGTAATCAGGGAAGAGCTTAGTGGGATCGTTGCCCGTGGCCTTGCGGTACGCGCTGTCGAGCCACGGCATCTCCTGGCTCAGGGGATGATGCCACAGGGGGGCATCAGTTGCGCCCCAGGTGCCAGAAATCCCCTTGATCTTCTTTTCGTGAATAAGCCATTTCGCCACTTCTGGTCCCATGCCCGCGTAGTAATTGAAGTATTTATCGTTGTTGATTCGCCAGTAATGATGCCAGCCCCCTTGAGCGTGGGATTCATGCGCCGGGCGCCCCGAGCGACAAAGGTGCCTCTCCCCCGTTCGCTGTAGATCAGACCGACCCTGAGAAGACCTTCGAGGGCTCGCAGAACCGTCGCCCGAGAGACGCCGAAGTGCTCGGACAACTGCGCCTCGGTGGAGAGGCGATCATTCTCTTTGAATTCCTGCGAGAGAATCTTATCCGCCAATATTCTCCTGAGCTGTAAATAGAGCGGCGTGGGTCCCGGATCGAGTATCATGATTTATGGTCTTTGTCCAATATAGCAGGAGAATATATTATCCTAATGTCATTATAAATTCAAGTTCTTTTTCATGATGTTCTTACCCCGAATCATGTGTCTGCTGATTAGCTTTTCGATCTTCCTGGCGTTCCTTGCTCTCATGAGAGCGATCATCTCTTTGTGATCTTTTACGGATTGATGCAGACTGGCATGTGAGCGAAAGATGATCGCGCGATATCGATCCAGGATATCCTGAAGGCTTTGCACTAGTTCGTATAGCCTGGCATTTTTCGCCGCTCTGTGGATCCTGGCATGGAATTCACCGTCAAGACGTATGAATGTTTCCGCATCCAGGTTGATGACGCATTCTTCTTGAAGCTCAATAAAGTGGTCGAGGTCGCATAACTCCTCTTCCGTGATCCTCGTCATGGCAAGGCGTCCCGCGTAGCTTTCCAGCGTACATTGAAGGCCCACAATATCTTCTATCTCTTCCTCAACGACTCCTTTAACAACAAACCCTCCCCCCTGTTTCTTGAGAATCAGGCCCTCAATTTCTAGTTTCTGAAGAGCCTCCCTGACAGGGGTCCGGCTGGTACCGATGCGAGCGGCCACCGCTTCCTCCCCGATTCTCTGATTCGGTTTGAGTTCCGCGGTAATGATGGCATTCTTAATTGATGCATAGGCCTGGTCTCTCAGGGGCGCATATTTTTTGCCCATTTCCTCACAACCTCCCGGTGTGCATTGAAGGCCCACAACATCTTCAATCTCCTCAACCACAAATCCTCCCTTCGTGTCACCGCGCCTGATTCCGAGACTCCTCAGAATAATGAAGTCCTACTTTCGCACTGCCTCTTCTTCGCCATCGGTGCTTGCCCAGCGATCACACCGGTAATTCGGACAAACCCGACATATCTCGTCTATCCCTTCGATTGCTTCCACGAGGGTATCATCATGCGCAACGATGATCTCGATAACCTTCCGCTTCTTCTCTGCAAATCCTTCCCCCCGTTCCGGGAAGTCGAGACTGAAGAACCTCTCGCGCAGAATATATGGTGCGGTTGAAATCTCTCTGTCACCAAAACCCTCGCGGAAACGCAAGCGGGACCCTCTAGCATATTCCTGTCGCCCAAAGCCTTTTTTCCCTCAACGCCATATCTTACCCGGGTTCATTACGTCGTTCGGGTCAAAGAGCCGTTTTATGCTTTTCATCATACCAACGGCCACCGGATCGACTACCTCGTCAAAAAAGCGTTGTTTCTCGAGACCAATGCCGTGCTCCCCGGAAATTACCCCTTCAAGATCTACCGCCGACTGGATGATTTCTTCCACGGCCCGCAGCGCTCTGCCGTAATGTTCCGTGTTGTTTATGTCGGTAAGCACCGCTGGATGAAAGTTGCCGTCGCCGGCATGTCCGAGAACGACGACCTCAACGTTGTATTTTTTTGAGATTTCCTTGCATTTCCTGATCAGATCCGGTATTCTTGGTCTCGGCACCGTTACGTCTTCAGCAAAGACTGTCTTTGTCTTTCCAAACGTCGCCGCAAAGCCCGCAGCCCTCGCCGCCCAATACCGATCTGCCTCAGCCTGATCCTTGGCTGCCTTCGCCTCTCGGGCGCCATGCCTGATTGCGATCTCCACGATCTTCGACGCCTCTTTTTCGACCGCTTCCTCAATCCCGCCATCCGACTGGAAAAGGAGAATAGCATCCGCGTCCTTTGGAAGCCCAATGGGCATCATTTCCTCTATCCTGTTGATAATCCAATTGTCCATGTATTCGATTTTGTTGGGAACGATACCATTCGCAAACACCCGAAAGACAGTCTCACCCGCTGCCGCAGCGTCGTTATAGGCCGCCATCACCGTCTTGAAAAAGGGTGGGAGGGGTCTTAGCCTCAGCTCCGCTTTCGTGACAATGCCCAGAGTTCCCTCTGATCCTATCACGAGGTGCATCAGGTCGTATCCCGCACCGGCATTGAGCGTCCTACCACCAAGGTAGACGATGTCGGCTGTCGGGAGTACCACCTCGAGGCCCAGGATGTACTGTTTCGTCACACCGTACTTGACACATGCAGGGCCTCCGGCGTTCTCCGCTATCATTCCGCCTATTGTCGCCGCCCTCAAACTTTGTGGATCTGGGGGAAAGAAAAACCCCTCCCTTGCGAGATTCGAATTGAGATCGCAAAGCACGACTCCTGGTTCAACCGTGGCAGAACAATATCCTTTGTCTATCTGAAGGATTCGGTTCATTTTTGTCGTACAGACGACAATACCACCCCGAATGGGAACAGAACCGCCGCTGCCGTTGGTGCCGCCCCCTCTGGGGGTTACCGGAATTCTCTCTGCATTCGCAATCTTCATGATCGCCGAAACCTGCCGAGCCCCTGTCGGAAATAGCGTCAAATCAGGTTCATGCACCCAGTTTGTCGTGCTGTCGTATGAGTACGCTCGGAGGGCCTCCCTGCAGCAGAGCGCGTTTTCCCGACCGACTATATTCCGAAATTCCTCAATTAACGATTTCTTAATCATCGGCACCCTGCGTGCGCCTCGTCAACCCCCTATGGGAAAGGGAAGCAAGAGAATACGGTCCGAGCTTTGGATCTGGATCTTGCTATCGTTCATGTAAAAACGGCCGTTGATGTTGAATACGTAATGTCTCGTCAGTCTGTTTTCGCCCGGAACAAAAACTGGGCCTTCCAAGGAGGGTGCCTCTTGCCTGAGCTTGGCAATGAGATCGCTTAGGCCTGTCCCCTGGTCCAGATCCACTTCGATATTGCTTAGGTCGGTTATCCCGCCGAGCGACCCCAAGAGCTCAACTTTGCAACTAGGCATGACCCGCGATGTACCTCCGACTCAGGCTATCTTATCCAGGCCCAGATAACGGAGCTTTTGCCGACTGGGTTTCGTGGTTTTCCGGTCCCATTCCATGGCGTCCAGGAACTCGCCGTTCACCGTTTCTTCGTCTATGCTGACGCCGGCCAAAGGTCCTTCCTTCAAGGGCGGGTTGCCGGTCATTCTGCCGGAGATACGGTAAGTTAGGGGGTTGAAGCCCTCCCGGAGGTTGAATAAGTGACGCAGCGTTCCTATTCTTTCGCCTGTTCTGAGCACCTCTTCCACAGTCACGTCCCAACCCGTTGCGGCTTTCACGAAATCTAGCAGGAGGTCCACGTGAGGATAAGTTGCCATAACGAACAAGCAGAGTCCAAGACCTTCCACGGCATGGTTGAACATTACGTTAACTCTTTGGGCTTCCCCTCTGCCGATCCAGGCGCCGGTAGCATATTGGGGTAGCGGTACGCCTTTAGGGACAAATACCGCATGCCAGCGGCAATGACGGGCTGGAGTGGCGTCCATTCGATATACCGAGGCAAAGCCATATTCGAGTTTCGGATTATGAGCTGGAGGCTCCTGTCCATGATAATGAACAGCGTATTCTTCGGCGTTTCGGCCTATCCTCGTTGCAGCCACGCGAGTTCCATCGGCCAGAATATCGCCAAAGCCTTCGCGCGTGGCCAGTCTTTCCAGCATGGCAATGATCGATCGATGGTTGCCCCAGGTCATTTCGATGCCGCCCGTATCCTCTTTCGTAATGACGCGGTTTTCGTACAAGTCTATAGCAAAGGAGATACAGGCGCCTGCAGAAATCGTATCAAGCCCATAACGATTGCAGATATCGTTGGCCTTAATGATCGATTCAATGTTATCGTTCAGACAATTGGTTCCAAACATAGAAATGGTTTCATACTCGGGCTTATGAACCCCGGGCCCATACTGATGTTCGCCGGCGTTTGCTTTCATCAATCCGCCACACGCTACAACACAGCGATAGCAGCCGTATTTCTTTTGCACCCGGTCCATAATGGCATCTATGCCTAGATTCTCTATCTGGGGGAAATCAGTGTCGCAAACCCCACTCCAGTTCTTTACCGGAGCATCCCCTATCTTAGCGAAAGGCACCACGACGGCCGGTGTCCCATAATTGTGGAACTCTTCATACAACCCGGCGAGCTTGGTCCGGTATTCTTTCCTCAGGCTGGACATCTTGGCAGCGTCTGCCGCAAGCTCACTTACAGCGCCCCGTGCTACCACGGCCTTGAGTTTCTTAGACCCCATTACAGCACCTAACCCGGAACGGCCGGCTGCCCTTCCTTTATCGGTCATAATCGCCGCGATCAATGAGACTTTTTCGCCGGAAGGCCCTATGCACGCCGCTTCAACCTGATTGCCGAATTCTTGTTTAAGGACTTCTTCCGTTTCATGAGTGTCTTTTCCCCACAGATGGGCCGCATCGCGGACCTCCGCTCTCTCGTTGTCTATGAGCAAATAAACGGGCTTTTCGGATACACCCGTAAAAAAAACGGCATCGTATCCGGCGAATTTTAGATAGGGCCCGAAATTCCCGCCCGAACTGGAATCCCCCCAGGTGCTGGTCAAAGGGGATTTGCCTACCACCGAATACCTCGATCCTCCCAGCGCCTGAGTGCCCGTCAACAGACCTGCAACAAATCCGAGGATGTTTTCCGGTCCAAGCGGGTCTACCCCGGCTTTTTGTCGCTCGTAAAGCATTCTTGCGCCTATGCCGTAACCGCCGTAATACTCGCGGTACAGATCCTCATTGGGGTGCTCTTCTCTAGTCGCGCCTTTGGATAGATCCACCCATAAGACTCTGCCCACATATCCGTTTGTCATAGGTGTCCCTTCAGTCCCGCATTCTATGCGCAGATCTGTCACTTCTCGATTCCCGCCAGTCCCTTGGCGGCAGTGTCTCTGCTCTATGGATCATGTCGATGACTTTCTGCTTGCGGAACGCTTTAATATCCCCGATATCCGCTTTTATGAAGCTTAGGCTTCTGCCTCATTGTGCGGGGACCCACCCGCAAAGGGCACTTTTGCCGTTGTCCATTTCAGACGGCTCTGCCGACGTGCGAGCCATCCGCTATCGCATCTATTATCATGTGCGGCTCCCGGCAGTCACCGATGTAGTAGACTTCCGGGGCAGCGCCTTCAAAGCTCTTCTCTATCGCCGTATTCGGCCCCAGAGGCAGTGAGACCAAAATGGCGTCTGCCTCAAGGGTCTGTCTCTCTCCTTCCCGCGTCACTATGACAAGCCCTTTTTCCGTTATCCGCTCGTACTTTGCCCCTGCTATCAAGGCCGCCCCCTTTTCCCGGAGCCAGTTGAGAAGGTAGGGCCTAATGAGGATATTGGGCAGACCCTCCCCGATTTGTTCGCCCGAATCGACAATCGTTACCTTTCTGCCTCTCTTAACAAGGAACTCAGCCACCTGACAACCCTGTATTCCTCCTCCCATGACAACAATCTTTTCCCCCAACGGCATGTAAAATTCTGTCAGCCGCCCGATAAGCTTGGGACCAAAGAAAGAGAGATAGCCTTTCAGCTTCTTGTGAAGATCGCCGGCCTTCATCACGTTGCGGCCGTTCACTCCCGGCAAATCCAGCACCTGGTGTACGCCCCCTGCGGCGACTATAAGCGCGTCGGGTTTCTCCGTCTCAACCGTCGACCGGTCGGCCTCGACTCGCCGGTGCACTCTTACCCCGAGTTTTGCAATCTGCCGCTCCAGGTAGCGCACGAGACCTACAAGGTCTTCACGTTCGGATCCTTTTACTAGTGCTGCCAGCGGCATAGAGCCGCCGAGGCGCCGCTCCTTCTCGTAGAGCACGACGTCGTGGCCCCGCAGCGCGGCAATCCGAGCCGCTTCCATGCCGGCCGGTCCGCCTCCTATGATCATTACCCTCTTCTTCCGCCGGGCCGGGGTAATCTCATACTCCCTCTCGCGACCAAGGGCAGCGTTTACGCGACACTCGATGGGAAGCCCATGCTCTCCCAAATTGAAGCAACCGATGCACGCGGTGCAGGGGGCGACGTCATCGATCCTGCCCGACGCGATCTTGCGGGGAAGCTCCGGGTCTGCGAGCAGTCTCCTGTTAAGGCTGATGAAGTCTACGGAGCCCCGGCTTATCGCCTTCTCTCCCAGCTCAGCGTCAAGCCATCCTACGGTAATAACGGGCACGGAGACTCTTCTCTTGATCTCCGCTGCGACGGGCACGTTTGCCCCTGCCCCGAATCGGCTCAGGTCGATGCACGAGTCGGGCTTCCCGGGTGGCGTCGGATAGGCATAGATGTCTGGGAAGTGGGTGCTTTCCCGAAGAGCGTCATTGTCAGTCCAGGAGTAATACTCTACCCTCACCTCAATAGCGTCGGCTCCGGCCTGCTCCAACAGACCTGCTATTTTAACGCCTTCCTCAACTGTAATGCCTTGTTTCAAGCCGACTTCCGCCCCATTGATGAGGGCGATGACGGCAAAGTCTTTTCCATTCACCCTTTTGATCTCTCTCACGATGTCGACGAATAGCCTGGTTCGGTTTTCGAAGCTCGAGGAGCCGTATTCGTCCTCCCGCTTGTTCCATGCTCGGGAGAGGAAACTGTTGAGCAGATGGTTCGTGGCGCCGTTAAGCTCTAAGCCGTCAAATCCGGCCTTCTTGATCCGTATTGCCGCCTGTATAAATTGGTCTCTTATATCTTCTATCTCCGAGATCTCCAAAGCCCTTGCCGCTACAAATTGGGGTCGGGGAGACTCGTTCCGCGGAAGGGACGACGCCGCCACGGGCTGAGGGCCTTCGGTGAGGCGGGTCATGTCCTGCATCCACTCGATTACCATGGGACCCGCATGGAAAATCTGCACGAAGGCAGGGCATTCATATTTGTGGATTGTGTCGGCAAGCCTCCGGAAACCCGGAATGAACTCATCCCGGTCGATACGGTACCCCCGAGTCTGAGCAATCAATGGAGCTGAAGCCACGACTATGAGGCCGACCCCGCCCTTTGCGAGCGTCTCGTAAAAGTCGATGTTTCTCTGGTTCTGCATCTTGTCTTCAGTGTCATAGAAATTGTGGGTGCCGTTCTTCATGATTCTGTTCTTCGTCGACACGGAGCCGATCCGACCAGGTTCAAGGAGATGCCTGAATCTTCTGTTCGTGGACATCGGAATACCCCCTCTCGCTCTTGCTGAGGTTTTCTACGTCGAGGAGCGCCACCTGACCCCCTTTCCTGCCTTTCTCCGGAGGCTAAGATATTGGCGCAACGCCTGACAACCCAGCTGCAAATAAGCTCAATTTAGCTCCCCGGAACTTAAGTCCTGGTGAGCTCTATTTCATACCTGAAACGGTCGGTCCTGAAGTAGTTCTTTGCCGCGTACATAAGGAAGCCCTTCCTCGTATAGTAGGTTCGCTGGATCACGAGGAGCGGAGTATTCCGTTCGACCATAAGGTGGCTCGCGATAAGCGAGTCGGCGATGCCGACGTCAATGCTTTGCTTTGCCCGATTGGCCTGATGTCTTAGTTTTCCCTCGACGAAGGAAATGATTTCGGTCGTCTCCGTCAGCTCTTCGGGAAAGACCATTCTACCCAGATCCGGGGGGAAATAAATGAGAGAGTAAGCCTGGGGTCCTTCGGGGACGGAGCGGACACACTCGATTCGGAACACGGTTTTGCATTTCTCCGATTCAAAAACGTTCGAGAGGTTTTCGGGCACGGGGACTTCCTCATAGGACAAGAGCTTGAGGCGGATTCCTTTCCCAGCAACTATGAGATCCTGGATCGAGCCTTTGAGCTGGGGATTCATCAATCGGGCTCCCTGCGTGACAAAGGTGCCTCTTCCCCGGTCCCTATAAATCAGGCCGGTCCTGATAAGGTCCAGGAAGGCGCGCTGGATCGTTGCCCTGCTGACGTTGAATTCCCGGCACAGCTCTGCCTCAGCGGGGAGGCGCTCATTCTCCTTGAATTCCTGGGCGAGAATTTTAGCCTCCAGTATGTTCTTAACCTGAAAATAGAGCGGCGTAGGGCCAGGATCCAGCATCATCGGTTTCTCATGGTCGCTCATGGCAAGGCCTCCACAAAAAGTCGCCCCTTCAACATACCCGCTTCCGGATTTGGGTGGCGCACTGGCATCGGCTCCTTCCGGCGCGCGGTACGATCAGGCGATCGACGGTGCTCTTCAATTATGTTCATTCCAAGGCCCTCTCCCTTTTCAATAGTCCGACAAGGTAGACCGCAATCCCGCCCCGCAGGAACATGACCGAAAATATGAATACCAGACCAAGAACCAAGGGCCATCTGGTAGGAAGGTAAATGCTGGCGAAATATTCCAGAAGAACGAACAAGATTGCGCCGAGCACGGGCCCGAAAAATATGCTGGAGCCGCCCACTATGAGCATGAGAATCGCCATGGTGGCTGTTTTGATGTCCACTTGGGGCGGACAGACAAGACCTAAGAAATAACTGAATAAAACACCTGCGACTGCCGCGAACACCGCCGAAACGATAAAGCCGATATATTTCATCAGCCAGGTATTGTATCCGAGGGTTTTCATTTTTGTTTCGTCGCTCCGTATCCCGCGCATGGCATAGCCGAATGTCGAATAATGGAGCCTGTGCATCAGAAAAAAGCATACGGCCGAGATAAAGAGCACCAAGAAATAAAAGAGTGTCTTGTTCGATGCAAGCTGGATGAAACCCAGATTAGGCAAGGAAATCCCGTAAATGCCGTTTATTCCTCCCGTGATGGAAACCAGCGCGATTGAGGTAAAATAGACCAACTGACTCAGCGCCATGGTAACCATCATAAAATAGACCCCCTTCACGCGCAGGGCTATGACGCCGAAAACGGCAGAAAGAACTATGGCTGACACGATTGCGGTTCCCAAAATGACCCAGAAATTGTCAATCCCCAATCGCGCGATCAAGATGGCGGAGACATATGCTCCCCATCCGAAATAAGTGGCGTGGCCAAGAGAAGTGAGCCCGGCATCCCAGATAATGTTCAGGCTGACTGCAAAAACAGAGAGAATAATTACCTTGGTCAGCAGGCCCAGGAGGTAAGAGGGCAGAAATCCCGGCAT
>CAYZAF010000231.1:0-3021 GCA_964476435.1 uncultured Syntrophaceae bacterium | reverse complement strand
GAGGGGCAATGCCTCACCCCTCCATCAGGGCAAGGGCCTTCTTGAGGCTTGCGCTCGCCTCTTCGGCGCGTCTCTCCGCCTCTTCGATGAGGCCGGCAACCTTGTCCATGCCGCTCGTCCGCGCGAGGTCGACCCATCTCTTATAGTCCTCTGCGTGGCCTTCGTTATGTTCGATAAGGTGCTTAAGCACAACCGTAAGCCGCTCTTTGTCCTCCATGGCTACCCTCTTTTCGGAATGCCCTGTGCGCTTCATGGGACGCCGTCCTTTTCGTGCATTCGGCCGTCAAGCGTCTCCCGTTCAAAGGAAAGACTAGATCGTTTGCCGCCACCCAAAAGGATCCGGCCTCTCGCCGTACTGGATTCCGGTTATCTCGTCGTAGAGCTTCTGGGAAAAAGCGCCGATCCTGCCCTTGTTTATGGTGATCGACTCAGCCCCGTGGGTGATCCATCCGACCGGCGAGATCACGGCTGCCGTTCCCGTGCCGAACACCTCTCTCAAGCTGCCGTCCTTCGCCCGGCTGAGCACCTCATCAATAGAGATGCGCCGCTCGGACACGGGGGTACCCCAATGGCGGGCAAGGCTAATCACGGTATCTCTCGTGATGCCCCCAAGGATCGATCCGTCAAGGGGAGGCGTGACAACCTCTCCGTCGATGAGGAACATGATATTCATGGTGCCCACTTCCTCGACGTACTTATTCTCTCTCGCATCGAGCCACAATACCTGCGTAAAACCTCTTTTCTGCGCCTCTTCCGCAGGGAGCAGGGACGCTGCATAGTTGGCCGGGGTCTTCACTGCGCCCAGGCCGCCGATTGCTGCCCGGACGTATTCGCCTGACGTCACGAGCTTTACGGGATTCAGGCCCTCCTTGTAATAGGCGGCGACAGGCGAGGTGATGATCATGAACAGATAGGACTCGGACACGTGCACGCCGAGAAAACTGTCGGTCGCGAAGATGAAGGGCCTAATGTACAGGGAGGAGCCCCTCTTGCGCGGTACCCACGGTTCGTCGATCGTACAGAGCTGGACCACAGCCTCCATGAACAAAGCCGGATCGACCTGGGGAATGCACAAGCGGACTGCCGACCTGTTGAACCTCTCGCAGTATTTCTCCGGTCGAAAAAGGGCGATTTTGCCATCATCAGACCAGTACGCCTTGAGGCCGTCGAAAATCGCCTGTCCGTAATGGAGCGTGCAGAGGCTGGGAGATATGTCGATATTGCCGAACGGCACGATTCTCGGGCTAGCCCAGGCGCCGTTCTTATAGGCAGACATGAACATGTGGTCCGAAAAGATCCGGCCGAAGCCAAGGTCATCGAAATTCACCGTGTCCAGTCTGGTCTCAGCCGTCCTTGTCACCTCCATGACGTGAAGCCTCCTGTCTTGCCTTAGTTCCCCATAGCTTAGAACAGTCCCGGTTTGTTTGCAACCTTATGAGCTTAGGCCACGCGATGCGAAAGCGAAGGCAGTCACGGGAGTGTCTTACTTGCCCTCCACGACGAAGATTGCGGAGAGGTTCCGGTATTGCTCCGCGTAATCGATGCCGTATCCCACGATGAAGCCGTCCTCGATGGTAAAGCCCACGTAGTCGCCCTCGATCTCCACTTGTCTGCGCGCCCTTTTGTCCACAAGGGCACAGACCTTGAGGGAGCGGGGGTTCCTCGCGAGGAGTATGTCGCGGATGGAGCGAAGGGTGAGGCCGGAGTCGATTATGTCCTCTACGATGACGACATTCTTTCCCGCGATGTCCGTCTCCAGGTCCTTGGTCAATCTCACGGTGCCGCTTGTCGCCGTGTGGGACCCGTACGAGGAGGCCCGCACGAAGTCGATGATGACGGGCCCCTTCATCTCCCTGGCGAGGTCGGAGGTGAACATGAAAGACCCCTTGAGCACCGAGACGAGAACGACCTCCTCCTCTCCGAAGTCAGCGTGTATGGCCGATGCCAGCCTCTTCACAGCCTGGCGGATTTCCTGCTCGCTGAATAGCTTCTGTAGCGTCGCCGTCATGGCAGCTCCCCGACGCGGGCATTGCTACGGGGAAATCGTGAGCGACCCGCGGTCTTCTCTTTGGATTCCATATTTAACCAGAGCGGAGACGGCAAGTAAAGAAAAGGGCGGCCTCAATGGCCGCCGCTTCTATTCAATGGGTCTGAAGCAGCGTGTGGGAGCCGGACCTGCGGGCCAAAGAAGGTACAGGTCCGGCTCACGAAAGAGTCTTTCAGCGCATCTGCCCTCAGAGCAGACCGTAGGGCATGGCCCTCTTTGCCCATTCGCTCGACGGATAGTCCCGCTTCAGCTGCTCGAAGGCCTCCTTGAGGGGCTCTGCCTTGTGGGTGGTCTTATACTGGACCACCCCCCGGAGGTACATGGCCTCAGGTGCTGCGGCGCTTCGGGGATAGGAGGATACTATCCTTTCGAGGTCCGGCAATGCCCCTTCCAGGTCATCCCTATCAAAGCTCACCTTTGCGATGCCGAGGAGGAGGCCGGGAACGAACTCGTCGGGCGGAAGGAAGCCGACGATCCGGTGGTGCTCCTTCCCCTCTGGGTCGAGAACGATCATGGTGGGAGTCCACTTGATGTTGTATTGAGAAGCATAGGGCTGCGCGTCGAAGAGCAGCTGAACGGGGATCATGCGGCTTACGACGAACTCGGCGACCCTGCTGTCCGGGTACGTGACCGCACCCATCTGTTTGCAGCCTATTCAGCCGGGGTTGAAGAAATCGAGGAGAATGGGCTTGCCTTCCGACTTTGCGAGGGACAGGGCGGCGCTCATATCACTGGTCCACTTCACCTCTGTCATGGTCTTCCTCCTTATCGAACGCGGGCTTTGAGCGCGTTCCGGCTACTTTCTCACAATATATGGCTCGGCCCGTCCCGTTTCAAGGCTCCCACCTCGCAGGCGAGGGGACGAATGGAATATTCCTCCCTTCCCCTCTATACGATGGGTATTTCAGGGGCCAGGCGGATGGTCGAGAGAAGACGGATACGAGAACCAGTGGTGCCGGAGGAGAGGTACGAGA
>CAYZAF010000230.1:0-4021 GCA_964476435.1 uncultured Syntrophaceae bacterium | reverse complement strand
CGCAGCCGCATTCGAACTCCCCGTGCTCCTTCATCCATGCGACGCTCTTCTTGGTCTTGGACCCGCAGTTCTCGCAGGTTACTTCGACTTCGGCCTTATCCGTATCAGGGGTCATGCCCACCTCCTTTTAGGGAAAGACATTGAGACCTCACGTATCGTAATACGGATCAATGGCCGTGTCAGGAAGACAGGGACCTTCCCGAAAAACTCTTGACGATCTCACGCGGGTCCTGCTATACTTCTCATCAGAGCCACGAAGGCCTTCAGGGTCTGAAGACCCCAGAGAGCCTCGTGGCATAATTTTTTCCGGGAGCATCCATGGACGCGAGAAGATCATTCTTCGACTCTGCCGCATCGAAGTGGGATGAGATCATAGAGCACGATAGGCACACCAAAATGCTGGAAGAGATGGTGCACGGGTTCGGGATACGCGAGGGCGATGCGATCCTCGACGTGGGTACGGGCACCGGGGTGCTCCTGCCCCTCCTCGTCAGAGCAACGGGTTCCCGGGGTACGCTCGCGGCCATGGACTTTTCGATCAAGATGCTCCTCGCCGCTGCCGCCCACCGATTCGACATGAGGCCCGCATTCTTCAACGCAGGGGTAGCTGCCATCCCCTTCAAGGAGGGCTCATTCGACAAGGTGACCTGTTTCTCGGCCTTTCCCCATTTCCCGGAAAAGTTGAAGGCCCTATCGGAGATGGTCCGGGTGCTCAAGAAGGACGGGGGCCTCTTTATAGCCCACCTTCACAGCATCGAGGAGATCGCCGAGCTCCACCACGGCGTGGGAGGGTCGGTCCGGGGCGACCGTCTGCCTGACCGGGAGACCATGGCCGGTCTTATGTCTCAGTCGGGCCTTTCGGACGTCAAGATAGAGAACGAGCCGGGCAGATTCCTCGCCTCGGGGAGGAAGGGCTGATGCACCACTCGGTCGAGCTCTTCGATATCCACGTCTCCATTGACGGTGCGCCTGTGCTCACGGGCGTCACCATCGATGCGAAGCCCTGCGAGTTCGTGGCTGTTGCGGGAGCGAACGGGTCAGGGAAGACCACCCTTCTCAAGGTCATCAACGGCACCCTTGCGCCGCACCGGGGAAAGGCGATCATCTTACACCAGGACCTCTCGACCTGCCGCAACAGGGACGTTCTCCGCAGGGAGATCGCCTTTGTGCCCCAGAAGGCGAACCATCACAGCTTCCCCCTGCGCGTCGACGAGGCAGTTCTCATGGGCCGCTACGGGAAGATCGGCCTCATGAGAAGACCTACCGACGAGGATCGGGCATCGGCAGATGAGGCCATGCGGCTGACCGGCATCCTCCCCTTTGCGAGAAAACTCGTGCGTGAGCTCTCGGGGGGCGAGCAGCAGAAGGTCTCCCTCGCGAGGGCCCTCGCCCAGGAAGCCTCCATCCTCCTTCTGGACGAGCCGACGACCTATCTCGATGCGCCCTCGCGATCTGAGATCATGGAGACGATCCACGCCATGCACCATGAGCGCGAGCTCACGACTGTCATGGTCTCTCACGAGCCTGAATGGGTCGAGCAGTACGCCGACAAAGTGTATCTGCTCAAAGATGGTGTGGCCCGCCTCGCGACATGAGCCTATCTGCTGCCCTTCATCTCCCTTTCTTCGAGCATGCGCTCATTGCGGTCCTCTTCGCCGGCAGCGCCTTTCCCCTCATCGGCGTCTTCATCATCTCCCTCAATCTGGTCCCGTTAAGGTTTGCCATGATGCACATCGCCCTCTTGGGCGGCGCCGTGGGGCTCTTTCTCGGCCTTGACCCCATGCTCTTCGGCCTGGCTTTCTGCGCTCTCGCGTCCGTTGCCCTGGGACCCCTCTCAGAGAAGACGAAGATGGGCCTCGGCACCCTCTCCGGCTTTTTCATGACCCTCACGCTCGCCCTGGCCTTTATCCTTTTCTCCAGGGGAAAGATCAACGTGATCGAGGCATTCGGCATCCTCTGGGGCAGCATCCTATCCTTAAGGCCCTGGGACCTCGCGCTGGCCATCGGCACGAGCCTCTTCATTATCCTCGTGGTCTTCCTCCTCTTCAAGGAGATCCAGGCCATCCTCTACGACCGGGAGATCGCCCTCTCCATAGGCCTGCCCGAACGGCGCATCTACTACCTCATCGTCTTCGTCCTCGGCATCACCGTCGCGGTGTCCATGCGGCTCATCGGGGCCCTCCTGGTGGACGCCCTCGTGCTTCTGCCTGCCATCGCCGCCCATATGATAGCCCGGAGCCTGAAGCAGATGTTCCTCCTCTCCTCCCTCTTTGGTCTCGTGTCGGGGCTTGGGGGTCTTGTCTTCTCCCTCGTGGTCGACATTCCCGCAAGCTCAGCCATCATCCTCTTCGCCTCTGCGGTCATCGCAGGGTGCATACTTTTTCGAAGGAGGCTAACCAGCCATGCAGTCAACCCGTAGCATCAGAGTCTTTTTTATTGCTTTAGGCCTGTCGCTGGCAATGATCGCCTGCAGCGCCTCATTGCTTTGGGCCCAAACAGTCGTTGCTTCCACATCCCTGACCGGGGCCCTGGCCCAGGCTGCAGGAGCCCGGGAAGTGAGGATACTGACGCCGCCCGATGTGAAACACCCGCCTGAGTACGAGCTGCGTCCTTCAGATATCGCCAAGCTCGACGGCGCCAGCGCCGTTGTCTATGCAGGGTACGAGAAGATGGTCCAGAGGCTCGTCGAGGCGTCGAAGGGCAAGGGTCTCGCCGTTGTCCAGGTCGATACGACCACCTCCCCGGACAACCTCATCTCCCAGGCGAGAAAGATAGCCGGGGTGCTTCACACGGAGAAGGAGGAGCAGGCCTGGGAGAAGGAATTCCTGGAGAGGCTCGCCACCCTGAAAGCGAGGCTCGCGCCCTATGCGGGGAAGAAGGCCGCGGTCCACCTCCAAGCTCAGGGCTTCGCGAGATGGGCGGGCTTTACCATTGTTCAGGTGGTCATGCCGGGAGAGATATCCCCGAAGGCAATCGCCGATGCAGTAGCGAAACAGCCGGACATCGTCCTCGACATCCTCCACATGCCAGTGGCAAAGATGATTGCCGACAATGCCCGATGCCGCTACGCGGCGCTCATCAACTTCCCAGGGGTCGACAAGACAGCGACACTGGAGGACATCTTTGAATACGACACGGGAGAGGTCATAAAGGCCTTCAAAGAGTAAAAGGGGACCGCTCCTAAAAAGAGCCTTCCCCTATTTCGGATTGGTCTTGCTAAACTTCAATCCTTCCAGCGAGACCCCGGCCATGAGCCCTTTCTGGCCGAAGACAAAGCCGACGATAGGCTCCTTGAGCTTGGTGGTGTCTACCGAGCCGCCTGCCCCCACGTTGACGAGGGTGACCTGGCCGTCGACGCCCACCTGCCAGCCCTTGCTCTCCCTGAATTTCCTGAGGGCCTCCTCATCCATGAAGCAGAGGAGGATATTGAATTCCTGCGCGCCTATTTGGAGCCCCACCGAACCAGCGGCAAGGTTGTAGTAGCCGACGCTCTTTCCGCCAACCCTGAGGGCCCCGTTGCCATACTTGCCCCCCAGGACGAAGCCTGCCTGCTTGACCCTCGCGACGACAAGCTCGCCTCTTGCATCCTTGAGGAAAACCTCGCCACCCTTGACAGTCGTTGCGAAACGCTCCAATGCGACGTTCACGCTGGCATTGATCTCCGTCTTCGTTGCTGCCTGGGCCGCGTACGGGAATAGCAGCATGGAGAGGAGCAGCAGAACCGGAAGGCCTATGCCCATCATCCTTTCATGACCTGTTTTCATCTTCCCTCCTTGCAATATTATTTACTTCTAATCTATGCTTCGTTGCCTCCGAAAGCAATGTTCGAAAGAAGGCAAAGGGACAAGGTCAAGGCCCCTCTATCCGGAATCTTGTTGACCCAATCCCGTCGGGGGTGTTAGAACGAAACAGCATGCATCTTAATTCCGTAGCCATCCATCCTGAAAAATATCCCCCTCGTGCTGCGTGCTATCCATTCAACCTTGAGGTATTTCGATACCCCACGACGATCTCCTTCGAC
>CAYZAF010000229.1:0-2126 GCA_964476435.1 uncultured Syntrophaceae bacterium | reverse complement strand
ATGTCTTTCCCTAAAAGGAGGTGGGCATGACCCCTGATACGGATAAGGCCGAAGTCGAAGTAACCTGCGAGAACTGCGGGTCCAAGACCAAGAAGAGCGTCGCATGGATGAAGGAGCACGGGGAGTTCGAATGCGGCTGCGGCACCATGATACGCGTTGACCCCGGGAGATTCCGCAAGGAGCTCGTGAACGCCGAGTCTGAGAGCGACGGGTCCCTGGGCCTGCTGGAAAAGCTCGGCAAGTAGGGAAATCCTCGCCCTTAAGCCTCATATATGCCTCTTGCGTCCAGCCCCAGGGGGAACTAACCATAAGTATGGAAGTGCCTATGTTGCCTTTACCTTTGGAGGTGCTACGATGGTTTACAGGATTGCATCATCGCTGATCGGAGTTTCCTTTGTCTGTCTGTGCCTGGTCGCGGCACCCCTCTTTGCCTTTTCCGAGAAAGACCTTGCGAGGCTGGACGTGATCAAGAGTTGCGCTTATTGCGACCTGACGTACGCCAATTTGACCGAAGCCAACCTGACCAACGCCAATCTGAGGGGTGCGGCGCTCGACAATGCGATTCTCGCCAAAGCACGCTTGATCAACGCAAACTTGAGCGGCGCAACCCTCACAGACACAAATCTGGAGCATGCGAACCTCACAGGCGCCAATCTGGCAAATGCAAACCTCTCACGGGCAAACCTCTCCGGCGCGACCCTTGCGGACGCCATTCTCTCGGGAGCTGTCTGGATTGATGGAAAGCGATGCAAGAGGGGGTCGATAGGAAAGTGCGACCACTGAAAGGCCGCCTTGGTTTCTTTCGAAAGCCCGCGAAAAAGTACTAGCCCAGTACCTTGACGGGATCCTTGAATATCCCCAGCGAGGGAAGCTCACCGGGCGTGGGGATGTCCCCGGTGAAGCCCAGGGATTCAAAGTAGTATTCGCTGCAGATCATGGATTCTGTCCCGGTCTTCACCTTTTCTATGGCCAGCTTGCAGAGGGCCCCGTAGTCGTAAGGCGTTCCCATGAATTTGAGGGCCCTCTCCCCTATCTGCCCCCTCTTCAGTGCCCACTCATCATTCAGGGGGTACCACCAGGCTTCGCCCTCTTCTTCGGCCAATCGCTTCGAAAGCAGGTTGAGGACCACCCCGTGCTCCAATGCCTCGGCGATAAATCTCCTTCCCTCGCTGCCCTCGTACGGTTCGATCCTCATGATGAGCGAGGCGTGGTTGACCGGGGCCTTGCTGAACTCCCGGATGAGCAGACCGAGAAGGCTGTAGGACCGCCACAGGAGCAGGTCCCCTGTCTCCATCTCCGCCTTGACTTTCTCGTAGGCACTTAGATCGTTCATGGCTGCCTCCCCCCTCTTTCGGATGGATCTCCTCCCCGAAGATGCCTTGACCCTTCTGGTAAGTCTATGACCATGGAGGAGGCTCGTCAAGAGATAGTTTTGCCCTTTTTCCGGCCATAAGAGAATGCTTTGGGGCACATCACCGCGGCGAGCGAGCCGGGGAAGGGCACCGCTCACTTCCCTTCTATGAACTTGTACTGGCCGGTCGTGACGGTCGTAAAGTGGAAGATGGGCCTGTCGACACGCCTGATGACAAGGGGGGAGTGCTTCATTCCCCTTGGCACGAAGATGAGGGCGCTTTTCGTGATGATGTGCGGCTCGTCTTCCAGCCAGAACTCTATTTCCCCGCCCAGATCGTGGGGCTCTTGGGGGTTGCTCCCGAAAAAGCCGAGTATCTCGTCCGCATCGTGGGTATGGGCCTTGCCCTCAGGCATAAGCTCGGCCGGCGGCCTTAAGTACCACGAGCAGTTCATCTGAAAGGCGCCGTCCACGATTGTGTTGTCCATCCAGAGAATGCGGGTAGCCCACTGGGCATATTTTGCGGCGAATTCCGGGGTGAACCTCGTGGTCTTCAATTCCGTGACGATGTATTTCCCGTATTTCAACTCCGCCATTTCCTGTGCCTCCTCATGCTCGTATTCTCAAATAACCGGTATCCTCGCGAAGTCCCGAGTTCCCTATGCCTCGCCGCTTCGTACGGCTTGAAAGAGGCATCAAAGGCATTGGGCGCCGTCGGGAATCGCACTTTAGGCTAATCCTATTCTATCGGGGTTGGACTGTCAAGGTTTATCGC